>NZ_BCBT01000050.1:0-46501 GCF_001320965.1 Pseudomonas sp. NBRC 111143
TCCTGACTGTGGGAGCGGGCTCGTCCCGCGATCATCGGCGAAGCCGGTGCCAGACACCGCAGCACCTGGCACCGGCTTTGCCGGTGATCGCGGGACCAGCCCGCTCCCACAGGAATTGCTCCAGCCGCGGGATAGTTGAACCAGACAACTACCCCACAGCGCAGAGCGCTTTACTTCTTCGCCGCCTGGTACAGCGGCATCACCTTCGGAATCGCGGCCTGCAGCGACGCAATGCGGCTGGCCGAAGCCGGGTGGGTGCTCATGAACTCAGGCGGTGCGCCCTCGGACGCCTTGCTCATCTTGTTCCACAGGGTGATCGCCGCATTCGGGTCGTAACCGGCCCGTGCCGACAGTTCCAGGCCGATCAGGTCGGCCTCGTTCTCGTTGGCCCGGCTGTTGGGCAGGGTCATGGAGTAGTTCACCACGGTGTCGGCCAGCGCCATGCTGTCCTGGCCAAGGCCGAAGATCGCACCGGCGCCCTGGCGCGCCATCTCGATACCGTAGGCCTTGGACATCGCCTCGCGACCATGCTCACGCAGGGCGTGGGCGATTTCATGGCCCATGACCGCAGCCAGCTCAGCGTCGGTGAGCTTGAGCTGATCGATCAGCCCGGTGTAGACGATGATCTTGCCGCCCGGGCCGCAGTTGGCGTTGAGCTCATCGCTCTTGATCACGTTGACCTCCCACTTCCATTGCGCGGCATCCGGTCGGAATTGCGGGGCCTGGGCAATCAGGCGGTCGGCAATGACCTGCACACGCTTGGCATCGGCACTGCTCTTGTCCAGCACGCCCTTGCTCGACGCTTCACCGAGCGTCTGCTGGTACGACTGCGCATACATCTGGTTGACCTCATCGGTCGACAGCATGCTGAACATGTACTGCTTGCGCTCGACGCCAACCGCTCCGCCGCTGGTGGTATTGACCGCCTGGCAACCACCCAGCAGAACGCTGGCGCTCAACAGGCTGATCACGAAAGACTTACGCATGAAAACACTCCCTTTTTACATGCCGCGTATCCTAGGCCCACTCGCCTGACCCTGCCAGAGCCGCAGGGAAGATTTCTCTCATCCTCCCCTCATGCTTTCCCTCGACCACGCCGATAACAAAAGAAAACGACCTCCTTGCGTGGAGCTTTCCGGTAATGAAGTTCAAGTCGATCCAGTTTTCCGTGGCGGCCCTGGCCGGTGCCATTGTATTGAGCATTGTCGCGGCGCTGGTGCTGTACGCCGTATACTCCGGGGCCCGCACCCAGGACCTGGTACAGCAGCGCACCCAGCAGCAGTTCGAAAGCGTGATCGAACAGCGCCTGTCGGCCCTGGCCCGCACCCAGGTGAGCGAGATCCAGCGCGGCCTGGAAGCGCCGCTGCTGATCAGCCGCAGCCTGGCCACGGTCAACGCCATGCTCGGCATGCAGGACGCCGACGGCAAACCGCTGATGCAAATCGACCGCGCCTACCTGAACAACCTGCTCAAGCGCACCGTGGAGGTCAACCCGACGGTGCTCGGCGCGTATCTGGGCTGGGAACCGAACGCACTGGATCACGCCGACATCAATGGCGAACGCTACCTGCCCTGGTGGTTCCGCAACGCGGACGGCAGTCTCGGCCAGGACCGCCTGGTGGACGTGAACGACCACACCGTGCTGTCGACCGGGGTGCGCGCCAGTGAGTATTACCTTTGCCCGAAGGAAACCAAGAAGGCCTGCGTGATCGACCCAGCGCCCTACAAGGTTGGCGACAAGATGGTGATGCTCGCTTCGTTCGTCGAGCCGATCATGGTCAACGGTCAGTTCCAGGGCATCGCCGGGGCCGACCTGTCGGTGAACTTCATCCAGGACCTGCTCAACGCTGCCGACCGCCAGCTGTACAACGGCGCCGGCGAACTGGCACTGGTGTCGAGCAACGGTCGTCTGGTCGCCTATACCAAGGACGCCTCCAAGTTCGGCGAGAAGGCCAGCGACGTGCTGGACCCGGCCGAAGCCGCAACCCTGGCGAGTATCAGCGGCGAAGACCTGCACTATAAAGTCGACACAGCCAAGGACCGTATCGAGCTGTTCCTGCCGTTCAAGGTCGCCAGCACCGACGCGCGCTGGGTCCTGCTGCTGGAAATGCCGCTGAGCACGGTCATGGCCGACGTCAACCAGCTACAGAAAGACCTCGGCGAGCAGCGCCGTACAGACATCGCCGGCATGACCCTGGTCGGCCTGGGCATCGCCGCCCTCGGCCTGCTGGTGATCTGGCTGCTGGCCCATGGCATTGCCCGTCCGCTGAAACAGATGGTGGCGATGCTCGACGACATCGCCCAGGGCGAAGGCGACCTCACCCGCCGCTTGCAGAGTGATCGCGCCGACGAGCTGGGCGCCATCGCCAAAGGCTTCAACACCTTCCTGGCCAAGCTGCAGGCGATGATCAGCCAGGTGGTGACCTCGGTGCAGAAAGTCAGCGACTCCTCGGAGCACACCGCCGACATCGCCATCCGCACCAACCAGGGCGTGCACAAGCAGATGGCCGAGATCGACCAGGTAGCCACCGCCGTGCAGGAGATGACCGCCACCGCCCAGGACGTGGCACGCAATGCCACCCACGCCGCGCACGCCGCCAGCAATGCCGACCAGGCTGCCAACCAGGGCATGCAGATCGTGCGCGATACCTCGCAGTCGATCAGCATCCTGGCCAGCGAGATCGGCCGTGCAGTGACCGTGGTGCAGACCCTGGCCCGCGACAGCGAGAACATCAATGCCATCCTGGTGACCATCCGCGCCATCGCCGAACAGACCAACCTGCTGGCGCTCAACGCTGCCATCGAGGCGGCCCGCGCCGGAGAGCAAGGCCGCGGCTTCGCCGTGGTCGCCGACGAGGTGCGCAACCTGGCGCAGAAGACCCAGCAGGCCACCCAGGAAATCCAGCAGATGATCCAGCAGTTGCAGCAGGGCACCCGCGATGTGGTCAAGGTGATGGAAGACAGCCAGGGCAAGACCGACGACAGCGTGCAGCAGGCCAGCCGTGCCGCCGAAGCGCTGGAGAGCATCACCGAGGCCGTGTCGGTGATCAACGACATGAACACCCAGATCGCCAGCGCCGCCGAACAGCAGAGCGCGGTGGCCGAGGACATCAACCGCAACGTCATCAACATCGGCCAGGTGGCCGGCGAAGTGGCCGGCGGGGCTGACGAATCGAGCCAGGCCAGTGCCGAGCTGACCAAGCTGGCCGAGCAGCAGCGGCGGTTGATCAATCAGTTCAGGGTTTGATTCAAAT
This sequence comes from Pseudomonas sp. NBRC 111143, assembly GCF_001320965.1. Classification (NCBI taxonomy): domain Bacteria; kingdom Pseudomonadati; phylum Pseudomonadota; class Gammaproteobacteria; order Pseudomonadales; family Pseudomonadaceae; genus Pseudomonas; species Pseudomonas sp. NBRC 111143. The sequence continues at coordinate 3,255 of NZ_BCBT01000050.1, forward strand.
ACCGAGTCGCTCTTTTCGCGGGCAAGCCCATCTCTGTGAGGAGTGGGCTTGCCCGCGAAATGCTCGCCATAAATCTCAAGCCGGAGTCAGGCACTCCGGCCCATCGAGCTTCGGATCATTGACCAGATGCGCCAGCGCCCGCTCGCGCAACGCCGCTGGAGGGCTGGCCAGCAGCTCGTGCAGGCGCGCCAGCGGTGTGTCGGGATCCAGCCAGGCGGCCTGCCCGGCCTCATCGAGAATCAATGGCCGACGCTGGTTCATCGCCGCCTGAGTGACCACCGCACAACTGAGCCAGACCTGCTCCTGCACCGGATACGCCTCCCACACCGCGGCATAGAACAGCGATGCGCCCTCCCCCGGCGTCACCCAGTACGGGCGCTTGCGCGCCGTTCCGCGCCACTCGTAGAAGCCGTTGGCCGGCATCAGGCAACGGCGCTGGCGAAATGCTTCGCGAAACATCGGCTGCTCGGCGAGGGTCTCGGCGCGGGCATGGGCGGGGGTGCGGGACAGGTCGGTGAGCCAGGCCGGGGTCAGGCCCCAGCGAGCCCTGGCCAGTTGCAACTGGCCGTCGAGCCGGCGTTGAATCAGCACCGACGCCCCAGGCGAGATGTTCCATTGGGCCTGCTGGTCGGCGGGAAATCCGGGCAGGGCGGCAAAAGCCTGGGACCAGCGAAAGAGGGCGTAACGTCCACACATAAGACAGCAAACCTAGCAGATCAGGGTACCGGGGATACTCTCCGGCTCGTCCCCGGCAAGGGGCTGGGCGGCATTGTACTCATCGATCAGCTGCCGTGCGTACCCGGCCTGTTCATCGGCAACCGCCAGGGCCAGCAAGCCCTGCATCGGCAGATCGCCCATGGCGCCGACCAGATCGCCGCCGATCAGGTGCACCTGGACGCCTTCGCTGGCCAGCATGCCTACCAGCATCTGCGCCTCCATCAGGCTCTCCGGTTCGTAGATGCGGCGCATCAGGCATCGTCCTCGCGGCGTACTTCGAGCATCCATTCGTCACCATGCACCTGCAGGATGAACACGATGGGCTGGCAGCACACCTGGCAGTCCTCGGTGTAGTGCTGGTCGCCACCGGAAATATCGACCGTGGTTTCCACACGCTCACCGCAATAAGGGCAGTCATAAAAGTCGATTTCGAGCATCGGGGGCCTGCGCAGTGACTTATGCGTATAATTGCCGGTCTGTTTACGGGGTCCGTGTGTGTCCGAGCCGTTTTTTTCGGCCCCGCCCCTACTTTATTACTCTAGCCGTTTCCAACAAGAGAGCATGATGGGCGAATTCGATGCCATCCGACCTTACGACGACGCTGAAGTGCCTGCCGTGCTGGCACGCCTGCTCAGCGACCCGGCATTCCTCGATATCCTCACCCACTTCCGTTTCCCGCGTATCGCGGGCGCCTTCGGCTGGCTGCTCAAGCCGCTGATCGCCCGGCGCCTGCGCAAGGAGTTCGCTGGCGTGACCAGCGTCTCGACCCTGCAGGACAAGGTCGAATACTACGTCGACCGCACCATCGACCGAGCCACCGACGGGGTCACCTACACTGGCGTCGAGCAGCTCAAGTCGGGCAGTGCCTACCTGTTCCTGGCCAATCACCGCGACATCGTCATGGACCCGGCCTTCGTCAACTATGCGGTCTATCACGCCGGCCTGCCGACGCCACGCATCGCCATCGGCGACAACCTGCTGCAAAAGCCGTTCGTCAGCGACATGATGCGTCTGAACAAGAGCTTCATCGTGCACCGCTCGATCAGTGGTCGACGCGAGAAGCTCGCGGCTTACCAACTGCTGTCGGCCTACATCAACCATTCGATCCGCAACGACAGCGCCTCGATCTGGATTGCCCAGGCCGAAGGCCGTGCCAAGGATGGTGACGATCGCACCGATTCGGCGATCCTCAAGATGTTCCACATGAGCCGCAAGGACGAGCCGTTCGGCGCAGTGATCCAGAGCCTGAACCTGATCCCGGTGTCGATCAGCTACGAATACGACCCCTGCGACCAGGCCAAGGCGCGCGAGCTGTATATCCGCGCCACTACTGGCACCTACAAGAAAGTGCCTGGCGAAGACGACAACAGCATCGCCCAGGGCATCACCGGCTACAAAGGCCGGGTGCACATCAACTTCGCCCCGCCGGTGACCGAGTACCACGAGGACACCAAGCAACTGGCCCTGGCCATCGACCGGCAGATTCTCGGCGGCTACCGGCTGTTCCCGGTCCACTACCTGGCCTATGCGATGTGGGACGGGCAGGACGCGGCGCTGGAAGTACCCGCCGCAGAGAAGGTGTTTGCGGCCGAGGAGCTGGCACGGGCCAAGGAGGAGTGGCAGCGTCGCCTGGAGGCCTGCCCTGCGGAGCACCGGCCATACCTGGTGCAGCAGTATGCGACCCCGGTGCGCAATCAGTACCAGGTCAAGCGCCAGGCCGAGGTGGTTTGAGACGAAGCCGCTCGCGCAGGAACACCGCCGCGCTCATGAACGGCGCCATCCCTGCAGGAGCGGCCTTGTGCCGCAGAAAAGCTGTTCAGATCCAGGTGCTGAACCAGGACAACAGCAGCGCCATCGCCAGGCACGAGAAGCCCAGGATGTAGTAGTAGCGCGGTACACGCAGGTCGAACGCATCGACCAGCCCTTCCTCGGCAGCCAGGCTTTCACGCACATCGCTCTGGCGACGCCGCGCACTGTGCAGCAGCAGGCCGCCGGGGCAGGTGATGAACAGCGCCAGGACATTGATCAGCTTGGCGGGATGGGCGGCCAGGAACCCCCAGAGGACTTGCAGGGACATCGCGCAACCTCGAAACGACGATAAGCAAAGCCCGGCATTCTACCCAAGCTCCACCCAACCTCCCGTTTTTTGCGACCAAGTGTCACTAAATTTCATCTGTCACACGCTCGTCATCCAGACAGGCCACCCTGTCGGCCTTTCCAGACCGGAGCTTGTCATGCTGCACGCCGAAAACCAGGACCGTCTCTACCTCGTCTCGCAGAGCGACGAGCAGCAGGCACTGATCGACGGATTCGCGATCAATGTCCACGACCAGCGCTGGCTGGTGTATTGCGCCCTGGGCGGACACGCGCACCAGGACCTGCCTGAAGTGGATCAAGACACCGGGCTGAGTGTGCTGGACTTTGGAATCGAGGCGGCTTGACCTGCCCGCTCCTACAGAGAAATGACCCCAGGTGCCGCACCAACCAGGGTTTGAGCGAGCCTCAGCCCTGGCCCAGCCAAAGAAAAACCCGCTGCCTGTCGCCAGGCAGCGGGTTTTGTTCATCCACGCTGCGTGCTTATTCAGCCAGCACCTGACCGATGGTCGGGTCCTTGAACAGCCGGGTCAGCGCATCGCTGAGTACGTCACTGACCAGCTTGGTGTTGGTTTCCTGGTTCGGCGCCATGCCGAAGCGCTGGTCGAGAGAGGCGCCATAGCGGCCGCTGTAGCGACGGTTGGCGTTGGACACGTCGGCACGGAAGGTGGCACCGATGGTGGCCTCGGTCACGTACATCTTGTCCTTGGGCGACTGGTACTTCAGCTCGGCCAGGGTCACGGTCAGCTGTGGCGCGCTACCGGCACCCGAGGTGGGGGTGAAGCCGAGCAGGCGTACTGCCGCTTCGGCCTGGGCCTGCAGCTTGGGCACCACGTCATTGCCGTTGACGGTAATGGTGCTGGTCTCGGGGTACATGCCACCCCGCGTGCCCAGCGACTGCGAAGCACGGCCGTCGACCACCCGCACGACCACCGGCTGGCCACGACCTACCGGATTGAGCTGAGCGGTGAGCTTGGGTTGCGGGCTGAGTTGCTGCGGGCTGTGTGCACAGCCGACCAGGCTCAGGGTGGCCACCGCCATCAAACCGAACAACAGACGTTGCAGCATGCGCATTTCTCCAGAAAAAGCGGCAAAGGCACACAGTATACCCAGCCTGAAGCAAGCCAGTCATCGGCCCGCAGCTGCTGTCACAATGGTTTCATGGCCCCGGCGTTATCCTTGCCCCAGCCCGATCAAACAGGACTCGCCGCCATGGCCTCGCTCTGGACCTTGCTCTTCCAACGCCCGCGCCACAACACCTACGCCCGCCTGGATGCCGATGGAAAATGCCTGGCCTTAAAGCAGTGCCACCAGGCACCGAGCGGCAGTGGCTGGGTCCAGGTCAGCGAAGCGCACCTGGGCTGGCTGGGCCATCCGCTGCCCAACAGTGCCCGGATTTGCGTACCTGCAAGCCGCCGTTGGCAGCAACGCATCCTCCCCGCCTGACAAACGCTGCAATAAAAACCCAAGAAGAACGACCTTTCTGCCCGCGACCTCGTTATAATCTCCCCCCGATTATAAGGACGTCTCCTGATCGGGCCCCGCACTCGCCGCTTGACCCCGGCACCTTCACCGCTTCGCCCACAGAGAGCCTTCCACTCAGGTCTTGCATTGGCTGTCGTGCCTGCTGTCTCTGGCCGTCTGCTGCGCATGAACCTGCGGGTTGCCACCGCGCAGTCCACTTTTGAGGTTCACGACTCCAAAAGAGCGTGAAAAAACGGTTTTTCACAACTTCACGAGAGTGTGGCGAGCAAATGAACAGTCTGGCATGTGCAAAAGCGGCAGATACGTCTCGAACAGCCCTGAACAGACGGCAAAAGCGCTCATCCTGGATGGGAGCCTGAGGCCGGTCCATAACGCACGACGGAACACTTGACCATAAGTCGAATTGCCGCACCCGTGGCAAATGGCGTTCAATTATCGAACACCCAAGACTGATTGGCGGTGTCCGCGGAAGTTGCAAGAACTGCGAAGAGTCGGACATGGCGATCCTGGCCAACCCAGGGGTCCTATGCTGTCAATTAGGTGCTGTAGATTGTGGAGACGCGTTAATGGCGCAGAACGAATCGGTTGATGTGGTACTGGTAGGCGCGGGCATCATGAGTGCCACCCTGGCCGTACTGCTCAAGGAGCTGGACCCTGCGATCAAGCTGGAAGTCGTCGAGGCGATGGACTCCGGGGCCGCGGAAAGCTCCAACCCCTGGAACAACGCCGGGACCGGCCACGCCGGCCTGTGCGAGCTGAACTATACGCCCCAGGCCGCCGATGGCAGCATCGACATCAAGAAGGCCGTGCACATCAATACCCAGTTCGAGGTGTCCCGCCAGTTCTGGGCCTACCTGAGCAAGAAAGGCGGCTTCGGCTCGCCGCGCGACTTCATCAATCCCGTGCCGCACCTGAGCTATGTCGAAGGTGACAAGGGCGTGCAATTCCTCAAGAAGCGCTTCGAGCTGCTCAAGCAGCACCACGCGTTCTCCGAGATGGAATACACCGAAGACAAGGCGCTGATGAACGAGTGGATGCCGCTGATGATGCCTGGCCGCCCGGCCGACCAGCACATCGCGGCCACCCGCGTGCTCAAGGGTACCGACGTCAACTTCGGCGCCCTGACCAACAAGCTGCTCAAGCTGCTGGGCGACAGCCCCAATGCCCAGGTCAAGTACAGCAAGAAGGTCACCGGCCTGCGCCGTAAAGGCGACGGCTGGACCGTGAGCATCAAGGACGTCAACAGCGGCAACAGCCGTGAAGTCGACGCCCGCTTCGTCTTCCTGGGCGCTGGTGGCGCGGCGCTGCCGCTGCTGCAAGCGTCGGGCATCCCGGAAAGCAAGGGGTTTGGCGGTTTCCCGGTCAGTGGCCAGTGGCTGCGCTGCGACAATCCGGAGATCGTCAAGCAGCACCAGGCCAAGGTCTACAGCCAGGCCGCGGTCGGTGCCCCGCCAATGTCGGTGCCACACCTCGACACGCGCGTGGTCGACGGCAAGAAATCCCTGCTGTTCGGGCCTTACGCCGGCTTCACCACCAAGTTCCTCAAGCATGGCTCGTTCATGGACCTGCCGCTGTCGGTGCGCATGGGCAACATCGGCCCGATGCTGGCGGTGGCCCGCGACAACATGGACCTGACCAAGTACCTGGTCAGCGAAGTGATGCAGTCGATGGAGCAGCGCCTGGAATCGCTTCGCCGCTTCTACCCCGAAGCGAAAGCCGAGGACTGGCGCCTGGAAGTGGCCGGTCAGCGCGTGCAGATCATCAAGAAAGATCCGAAGAAAGGCGGCATCCTGCAGTTCGGCACCGAGCTGGTCTCGGCCGCCGATGGCAGCCTGGCTGCGCTGCTTGGCGCCTCGCCGGGCGCGTCGGTGACGGTCTCGATCATGCTCGAGCTGATCGAGCGCTGCTTCCCCGAGCAGGCCAAAGGCGCCTGGGCTGCCAAGCTCAAGGAGATCTTCCCGGCTCGCGAGAAGACCCTGGCCACCGATGCCGCGCTGTACCACAAGATCAGCGCCGACAACGACGTGGCCCTGGACCTGGCACAAAACAGCCCGGCCAAGCACTACGCCTGAAACGGCTGAAACGAAAAAACGCCCCGTGGGGCGTTTTTTTGTGCCTGGAATCCCTACCCGCAAAAAGGGCAGGACCGGCTCGAGGATCAGCCGCGGGCGTTAGCGATGATCTCGATGTACTCGGGCGCATTGCGCTGGTCGGCGATCACCTCGGCGAAGGTCTTGCCGTGCTCGTCCTTGCCATCGACATCGTATCCAGCTTCAACGAAGAAGCCGACGAAACGCTCGAAGTCATCGATGCGCAGGCCACGGTAGGCCTTGATCAGCTTGTGGTGCGACGGCGAGGTCAGGCCATCGGCCGGCTCGAACTGAAGGAACGTCTTGATGTAGTCGTCGCTGATCTCGTCACCGATAACCTGCTTCTTGTCTTTACGCATTGCCGACTCCAACTGGGCCATCACGGGCATTTCAAAGGCGGGCAGTGTACCGCTGGCTGCCCATGCGCCTCAACGCGTACGTACGGTTCCAGTGTGCAGGTCGGCCCAGACATGGCCGTTGGCGTAACTGAGGAACTGCACGTACAGCGTCTCGTTGCGCAGCAGGTCCATGATCACCCGGTAATCGGCCTGTGGATAATTCAGCGTCAGGGTGCGGGTCTTGTCATCGTAGGTCGGCCGCTTGAGGCTCTTGCCGCCCTCGCCGTCGAAGGTGACCAGCACCTGCGCGATGGTTGCCCCCTTGCTCATGGGCTTGCCCTTCAGTCGCAAGGTCAGGGACGAGGTGATGGGGATCGGCTGCTGGCTGGACTGACGCTGGGCACCGACCACCACCGAGTAATCGGTGACCTGCAGCAGTTGTTGCGACTCGGGTTCTTCCTGGCGCAGCGAGAGGTCATCAGGCGGGAGGAACTGGCTGTGCAAAGGCGCTGCCGACAGCGGCAGGCTCAGCGCCAGCAGAAGGGGAAAGATCGCGCGCATGAAGGGCTCCTTGGCATAGGGGAGCACTCTAGCACGCCTAATCGATCGCTACTGGCAGCGTACGCTCAATCGAACTGCGCGCGCATCCAGGCCTGGTACTGTGCCACACCGTCCTCGCCCTCGCGCGGTGCCCAGTAGGCATGCTCGCCCTCGCCTACCGGGCGGTAGGGGCCGGACTTGCATTCGAACAGGATGCTGTCATCTTCGAGCACCACCAACCCGTGATAGGTGCCAGGCGCCAGGTCGACCCCCAGGCAATCGCCGCCGGCTTCGAGCACGCGCTTGTCGCACACCGCGCCCTGCTCATCGAAGATCAGCAGCCCCAGACGCCCCTTGAGCACCACCAGCGCCTCGGCCTTGTCATCCTTCAGATGACGGTGCGGCGGAATGTAGGTACTGGTCTGCAAACCGACTGCCATGCGGTGGCAAGGCTCTTCCATCTCGTGAAAGTTGTGGTGCTGGCGACCGCGCGGACTGGCAGCGGCTTTTTCAGCCAACACCCCGAACAAGGCCTGATCCATGAAAGCCGGCTTGCGCATGATCACATTCCTTTTACGGCGAAGATGCCATTGGCGTTGCGCCAGTAACCCTTGTAGTCCATGCCGTAACCGAAGATATAGCGATCGACGCACGGCAGGCCCACGTAGTCAGCCTTCAAGTCCGGGCTGGCCTTGCGGTCGTGGTCCTTGTCGATCAGCACCGCGGTGTACACCGAGCGCGCGCCGGCATGCTTGCAGAAGTCGATGATGGCGCTGAGGGTGTGGCCTTCGTCGAGGATGTCATCGACGATCAGCACGTCACGGTCGATGAAGGAGATTTCCGGCTTGGCCTTCCAGAACAGCTCACCGCCGCTGGTCTGGTTGCGGTAGCGGGTCGCGTGCAGGTACGAGGCCTCCAGCGGGAACTGCAGGTGGGTCAGCAGTTTGCCGGCGAAGATCAGGCCGCCGTTCATCACGCAGAAGACCACCGGGTTCTTGTCGTGCAGGTCTTTGCAGATCTGCTCGCCGACCTGGGCGATGGCCGCTTCGACCTGGGCTTCGTTGTACAGGCAATCGGCCTCGTTCATCACTTGGCGGATATGCTCGAGATCGGCGGACATGGCGCTCTCCAGGAGGTGCATTTTGGAAAAGCGGGCAAAGGTACGCATCCGCTCGTCCCAGATCAAGCATTTATGGACTAACGTGCTCAATGACTGCACGACAGCAAGGACTGAATAGATTAACCTAGCGCGGTTTTTTTGCCCGCCTCCCGGAGCCCTCCCCCTATGCCCATTCGTGAGATCCGCCATCCGCTGATCCGCCACAAGCTCGGCCTGATGCGCCGCGCCGATATCAGCACCAAGAACTTTCGCGAACTCGCCCAGGAAGTCGGTGCGCTCCTGACCTACGAAGCCACCCAGGACCTGCCGCTGGAAACCTACGAGATCGACGGCTGGTGCGGCAAGGTCCAGGTCGAGAAGATCGCCGGCAAGAAGATCACCGTAGTGCCGATCCTGCGGGCCGGCATCGGTATGCTCGATGGCGTGCTCAGCCTGGTCCCGGGCGCCAAGGTCAGCGCCGTGGGCGTGGCGCGCAACGAGGAAACCCTCGAGGCGCACACCTACCTGGAAAAACTCGCGCCGGACATCAACCAGCGCCTGGCACTGATCATCGACCCGATGCTCGCCACTGGCGCCTCGATGGTCGCCACCATCGACCTGCTGAAGAAGGCCGGTTGCTGGGAAATCCGCGCCATGGTCCTGGTCGCGGCGCCCGAAGGTATCGAGGTGGTCGAGAAAGCCCATCCGGACGTACAGATCTACACCGCGTCCATCGATCAGCGCCTGAACGAGCACGGTTACATCGTTCCGGGCCTCGGCGATGCCGGCGACAAGATCTTCGGCACCAAGCAGAAGGACGCCTGACCATGCAGGACGGCTTCAACGACCCGCTGTGGCGCCAGGTCGTCTCGGGCGCGCAGATGCTCTTCGTGGCATTCGGCGCGCTGGTGCTCATGCCGCTGATCACGGGCCTGGACCCTAACGTGGCACTGTTCACCGCCGGTATCGGCACCTTGCTGTTCCAGCTGGTCACGGGCCGTCAGGTGCCTGTGTTCCTGGCATCGAGCTTTGCCTTCATCACTCCGATCATCCTCGCCAAGGGCCAGTTCGGCCTGGCCGCGACCATGGGCGGCGTGATGGCTGCAGGCTTTGTCTACACCTTCATGGGCTTGATGGTGAAGATCAAGGGCACGGGGTTCATCGACCGCATGCTGCCTCCGGTGGTCATTGGCCCGGTGATCATCTCCATCGGCCTGGCCATGGCGCCGATCGCCGCCAACATGGCCATGGGCAAGGGTGGCGACGGCGCCGCGCTGATGCCCTACAAGACCGCCATGCTGATCTCCATGCCAGCGTTGCTGACCACCTTGATCGTCGCCGTGTTCGGCAAGGGCATCTTCCGCCTGGTACCGATCATTGCAGGCGTGCTGGTGGGCTTTGCCCTGTCGTTCGCCTTCGGCGTGGTCGACACCGCGAAAATCGCCGCTGCCCCCTGGCTGGAACTGCCCAACTTCACGGCGCCAGAGTTCAACTGGCAGGCGATCCTGTTCATCGTTCCGGTGGCCCTGGCGCCGGCGATCGAGCATATCGGCGGGGTAATCGCGGTCGGCAGCGTGACCGGTCGCGACTACCTGAAAAAGCCAGGCCTGCACCGCACCCTGTTCGGTGACGGCCTGGCCACCACGGCTGCCGGCCTGTTCGGCGGCCCGCCCAACACCACCTACGCCGAAGTGACGGGTGCGGTGATGCTGACCAAGAACTACAACCCTAAGATCATGACCTGGGCTGCGGTGTTCGCGATCACCCTGGCGTTCATCGGCAAGTTCGGCGCGCTGCTGCAGAGCATTCCGGTGCCGGTGATGGGCGGCATCCTCTGTCTGCTGTTCGGTTCGATCGCGGCAGTGGGCATGAACACCATGATCCGCCACAAGATCGACCTCTCCGAGGCGCGCAACCTGGTGATCGTTTCGGTGACCCTGGTGTTCGGTATCGGTGGTGTGCTGATCGGCAGCGGCGACGGCCCGGACGACTGGGGCCTGAAGGGCATCGCCCTGTGCGCCGTGGTCGCCATTGCCCTGAACCTGATCCTGCCGGGCAACGACGGTTGGAAGAACAAGAAGCTGGATGACCAGTTGCCTTGACCAGGCGTTGAAACGAATCGGCCTCTTCGCGGGTTTACCCGCGAAGAGGCCATCACCCAATCAAGCCCTCTCGCACATCCCTGCCAATACCTGCGCCCACTGCGGGTGATCGTTCAGGCACGGCACCAGCACCAGTTCCTCGCCCCCCGCTTCGATGAACTGCTCCTTGCCACGATCGCCGATCTCCTCCAGCGTCTCGATGCAATCGGCAACGAAGGCCGGGCACATCACCAGCAGTTTCTTCACCCCCGCCTTGGCCAGTTCATCAAGCCGCGTCTCGGTGTAGGGCTCGATCCACTTGGCCCGCCCCAGCCGCGACTGGAACGAGGCTGACCACTTGCCATCGGGAATTCCTGCCGCCCTGGCGAACGCAGCAGCGCTGGCCAGACACTGCGAGCGATAGCAGACCTTGCGCACCTGGGCACAGGCCTTTTCGCAGCAGTTCGCGCTCTGGAAACAATGGGAGCCGGTCGGGTCAAGCTTCTTCAGATGGCGCTCGGGCAAGCCGTGGAAGCTCAACAGGATGTGATCGTATTCCTGCTCCAGGTATGGGCGCGCGCTGGTGACCAGGGCATTGATGTACTCGGGCTCGTCGTAGAAAGGCTGCAGCACCCGCATGTCGAACGGCAGTTGGCGGTCGGCGACGGTCTGGCGAGCCAACTCCACCACCGTGGTCACGGTGCTGTCGGCGAACTGCGGGTACAACGGCGCCAGAGTGACCTTGCGCACACCCTGCGCAGCAAGACGCTCCAGCACCTCTGGCAGCGCCGGTTGACCATAGCGCATGGCTATTTCCACCGGACCATGCGGCCAATGCGGGGTGATGGCCGCCTGCAGGCGGCGGGTCAGCACCACCAGTGGCGAACCCTCGTCCCACCAGATCGACGCATAGGCGTGAGCAGACTGCTCCGGGCGCTTGATCAGGATCAGCGACACCAGCAAGCGCCGCACCGGCCAAGGCAGGTCGATCACATACGGGTCCATGAGGAACTGGTTGAGGTAGCGGCGCACATCGGCGACCGAGGTGGATGCCGGTGAACCCAGGTTGACCAGCAGCAGGGCATGATCGGTCATGCAGCGTCCTATGTCAGAGGCGGTCGGACAGGTCGTCCAACGCCGATTGCAGATCGTTGAAGCGGAACGTGAAACCTTCGGCCAGCAGGCGCACCGGGCGCGCACGCTGGCCACCCAGCAGCAGGGTCGACAACTCGCCCAGGCCGGCCTTGAGCACCAGCGCCGGCAGCGGCAGCAACGCCGGGCGATGCAGTGCCCGCCCCAGACGCCTGGCGAACTCGCGGTTGCGCACCGGCTCCGGCGCGCAGGCATTATAGGGACCGCTGGCTTGGTTGTGCTGCAAGAGAAAATCAATCAGGCCGATCTGGTCCGCTATATGGACCCACGGCATCCATTGCCGACCGTCGCCGATCGGCCCACCAAGACCCAGCTTGAATGGCAGGCGCAGGCGTGAAAGAAAGCCTCCATCGCTGGCCAGTACCAACCCGGTACGCACCAGCACCACGCGCATGCCGAGGGTTTGCGCACGTTGTGCGGTCTCTTCCCAGGCGATGCACAGCTGGCTGGCGAAATCTTCTTTTACCGGCTGCGAGGCCTCGGTCAACTCACGCTCGCCACCATCGCCATACCAGCCCACAGCCGAGCCCGAAATCAGCACCCCGGGACGCTGCTCGCGGCGCTCCAGCCAGCTCAGCAACTGCTCGGTGAGGGTGACACGACTGGCCCACAACAGTTGCCGGCGTGCCGCCGTCCAGGGGCGATCGGCGATGGGCGCGCCGGCCAGGTTGACCACCGCGTCCAGCGGATCGTCCGGCTCCAGCTCCTCCAGCCGAGCGATGCCGCGCACGCCGCTGCCGCAACGTTTGGGCACCTGGCCAGGCTCGCGGCTCCACACCGTCAGGCGATGACCCTGGCTGAGCCAGAGCTGGCACAAGTGTCGGCCGATCAACCCAGTACCGCCTGTCAGCAATATATGCATGGCTGTGTCCTCACAAGCTGCGGCCATGGTCTATTTTTAAGATCAAGGCACTTTTTAAACCGATAGCTCTCGGATAAACATAGGCCAACCTGTCCTATCGAGCGGAATAACCTTATACAAAACCTCTGTATTGTACAGGTTTGTCTGACAGCGTAGTCTGCTTAAAGCAAGGTTCGAAGAGGCCATCATGACAGTACCTATTGCCATTATCGGTGCCGGTATCGCCGGTCTGTCCGCCGCCCAGGCCCTGCAGAAGGCCGGACAGAACGTCCACTTGTTCGACAAGGGCCACGGCAGTGGCGGGCGCATGGCCAGCAAGCGCAGCGACGCCGGCGCGCTCGACCTCGGCGCCCAGTACTTCACCGCTCGCGACCGACGTTTCGTCGAGCAGGTCCAGCAATGGGTTGCGGCCGGCTGGGTCGCGCAGTGGAAGCCGCGACTCTACAACTACCGCGACGGTGAACTGACCCCCTCTCCCGACGAACAGACCCGCTGGGTCGGCGTACCACGCATGAGCGCCATCACCCGCGGCCTGCTCAAGGATGTCACGGTCAACTTCGGGTGCCGTATCGCCGAGGTGTTCCGCGGCAAGCAGTACTGGCATCTGCAGGACACCGAGGGCTGCAGCCATGGCCCGTTCAGCCGGGTGGTGATCGCTGTGCCAGCACCGCAGGCCACGCCCCTGTTGGCGGCCACGCCCAAGCTCGCCGCGGTCGCCGCCGGGGTGCAGATGGAACCCACCTGGGCCATCGCTCTGGGCTTCCAGACACCACTCGACACCCCGATGCAAGGCTGCTTCGTGCAGGACAATCCACTCGACTGGCTGGCACGCAACCGCAGCAAACCCGGCCGCGATGAGCAGCTGGACACTTGGGTGCTGCATGCGACCTCCAGCTGGAGTAGCGAACACCTGGACCTCCCCAGGGAGAAAGTGATCGAGCAGTTGTGGGGCGAGTTCGCCGAACTGGTCGGCTGCGTGGTGCCAGCCCCCACCTTCGCCCTCGCCCACCGCTGGCTCTATGCGCGCCCCGCCGGTAACCATGAATGGGGCACCCTGGCCGACGCCGACCAGGGCCTGTATGCCTGCGGCGACTGGTGTCTGTCGGGACGCGTGGAAGGTGCCTGGCTCAGCGGCCAGGAGGCAGCGCGGCGCTTGCTCGAACACCTCGAGTAAAGTTGTACAAAAAATTTGTCTTGCATAAGTTTTTCGATGTGCTGGAATAGACCTGTACAACATTTTTGCCTTGTACAGGTCTACGGAGGCCACGATGAACTTTCCCCACTCGACAGGCAAACCCCGCATCGCCATCAGCGCCTGCCTGGCCGGGCAAGACGTGCGCTACAACGGCGGACACAAAGCCTCGGACCTGTGCCAGTCCCTCGATGAGCATTTCGACTGGCTGCCGCTGTGTCCGGAAGTTGCCATCGGCCTGGGCATTCCTCGCGACGCCATTCGCCTGGTCGGCGATCCACAGGCCCCGGAAGTGATCAACCCGCGCGATCCCGGTACCGATCTCGCACCACCCCTGCGTGCCTACGGCCAGCAGATGGCCGAGGCGCTCGACGACATTTGCGGCTATGTGTTCATGCAGAAGTCGCCCTCCTGCGGGCTGGAGCGGGTCAAGGTCTATCAGGACAATGGCCGTCCCTCCGTGCTGGGCGGGCGCGGCGCCTATGCCCAGGCGTTCTGCGAGCGCCGCCCGGACCTGCCGGTGGAAGAGGAAGGCCGCCTGCACGACCCGGTGCTGCGTGAAAACTTCATCAGCCGCGTCTACGCCTATGCCGACTGGCAGCACCTGCTGGCACAAGGCTTGAGCCGCGGAGCTCTGATTCGTTTCCACTCACGCTATAAATACTTGCTGATGGCCCACAACCCGCAGGCCTATCGCGAACTCGGGCGCCTGCTGGGCAGCATGAGCCGCGACGACGACCCGCTGCAGATCGGCCCGCGTTACTTCAGCCAGCTGATGCAGGCTCTGCGTCGCTGCGCCAGCCGCGGCACCCACAGCAACGTTCTGCAGCACCTGTGCGGCTATCTGCGCGATGCCCTGGACAGCAGCGACAAAGCCGAACTGCAGCGTCTGATCAACCAGTACCAGCAGGGTTGCGTGCCGCTGGTGGTCCCGCTGACCCTGCTCAAGCACCACCTGCGCATTCACCCCGACCCTTACTTGATGCAGCAGGCCTACCTGCAACCGCACCCGGAAAACCTGGGCCTGCGCAATGCACTCTGAAGACAGCTTGCCGATCGGTGAACTGGCCCGACGCACCGGCGTCAACCCTGTCACCCTGCGGGCCTGGGAGCGGCGCTACGGCCTGCTGGTACCCGAGCGCACGCCCAAAGGCCATCGCCTTTACAGCACACTGCATATCGAGCGAGTGCAGGCCATCCTGCAGTGGCTGGAGCGCGGCGCCTCGGTGAGCCAGGTGCGTGATCTGCTCGAAAACCGCAACGAAGCTTCGCCAAGGCTGGAGGGTGACTGGCAAGCTCGCTGCCAGCAACTGATCGAGGCCATTGCTGACCTTGCACAGCGCTCGCTGGACCAGCAACTCAACCAGGCCATGGCGCTTTATCCCGCCTCGACCCTGTGCGAGCAATTGCTGCTGCCGCTGCTCGAGCGCCTGGAGCAACGCTGGCGCAAGCACTTCGACGCCAGCCTCGAGCAGGCCTTCTTCCACACCTGGCTGCGCAGCAAGCTGGGCGCGCGGGTCTACCACGACAACCATTCGCTCGAGGGGCCGCCCGTGCTGTTGGCCACGACCCTCGACGCCCCCTTCGATGCTCGACTGTGGCTCTGCGCCTGGCTGCTCAGCAGCAGCGGCTTTGCCGTGGAAGTGCTCGAACAACCGGTCGGCTGCAAACAACTGCTGCACGCAATCGCCCGACTTGCCCCACGCGCCCTGGTGCTGCACCTGGGGCCGCGTATCGACCTCCAAGCACTGGCCCCGCTGCGGGATGTAACGCTGATGAAACTCCTGGGAGGTGCCAGCGTCTTCATTAACGAGGAGCGACTGCGGAGCCTGGAACTTCCGGCGCTGCAGCTCTTCGAGACTCCGCAGGGGGCATTGCGCCTGCTTCAGCAATCACGCTGAACCCGACTGTCAGAGACCCTGAGATGCAATTGATCTGGCTGCGCAGCGACCTGCGCATAAGCGACAACACCGCCCTCTCCACCGCCACCGCACAGGGGCCGACCATTGCCCTGTGGATCGCCAGCCCCGAGCAATGGCAGGCGCACGACGATGCGCCGAGCAAGGTCGACTTCTGGATACGCAACCTGCGCGACCTGCGTCAGGCTCTCGAACGCCTGAATATCCCGCTGATGATCCGCCATACCGACACCTGGCGACAGGTGCCCGAAACCGTGCTGGAGGTTTGCCGCATGCACAAGGTGCAGACGGTGCACTGGAACGATGAGTACGGCGTCAACGAAAGCCAGCGTGACCAGCGTACCCAGTCTTTGCTGGAGCGCTCCGGCGTGGCCACCCGCACGCACCTGGACCAGCTGTTCTTCCATCCCGGCACCCTGCTGACCAAGGCGGGCAACTACTTCCAGGTCTTCGGCCAGTTTCGCAAGGCTTGCCTGGAACATCTGCATCGCAGCCTGCCAACCCTTGCCCATCCCGTGAAACCACAGGCCCCGCTGGGCATCGCCAGCGACTCGATCCCCAGGCATATCGAAGGCTTCGACACGCCCGCTAAGGCCTTGCGCGACCACTGGCCTGCCGGTGAAGACGAGGCTCAGGGCAGGCTGTCGCGCTTCGTCGACGAAACCATCGACGACTACCAGACCCTGCGTGACCTGCCGGCCAGGCCCGGCACCAGCCAACTCTCGCCCTATCTTGCCGCCGGCGTGATCTCGCCGCGCCAATGCCTGCACGCCGCACTGTCGAGCAACCGTGGCGAATTCGACAGCGGCAGCCAAGGTGTACGGACCTGGATCGACGAGCTGCTCTGGCGCGAGTTCTACAAGCACATCCTGGTAGGCTATCCTCAGGTCTCGCGCCACCGCCCCTTCCGCGCCCCTACCGAGGCTCTGCCCTGGCGTGATGCGCCCGAGGATCTGGAGGCGTGGGAACAAGGCCGCACCGGTTTCCCGTTGATCGACGCGGCCATGCGCCAGCTGCTGCATACAGGTTGGATGCACAACAGGCTGCGCATGGTGGTAGCCATGTTCCTGAGCAAGAATCTGCTCATCGACTGGCGCAAGGGCGAGCGGCATTTCATGCGACACCTGATCGACGGCGACCTGGCGGCGAACAACGGCGGCTGGCAGTGGAGCGCCTCCACCGGCACCGATTCGGTGCCCTATTTCCGGATCTTCAACCCAGTGACCCAGTCGCAGCGTTTCGATCCAAAAGGACGCTTTATCCGCCATTGGTTACCAGAACTCACCCATCTGGATGACAAACACATTCATTTGCCTGTGAAATCTGCCGGACTATTTGATACAAATGGATACATCAGTCCGATCGTCGATCTGGACAGGAGTCGCCATAGGGCACTGGCGGCATTCAAGGCGCTACCCGCCTCCACCAACTGAAGGACACGGTATTGAGCAGTACGCGCAGGTTCTGGGTGACAGGGGCCAGCAATGGCGTAGGCCTCGCGCTGGTCGAACGGTTGCTCGAAGAGGGTCATCGAGTCGCCGCCAGCGGAAAGAATTGCCAGGAACTCGACACCTTGGCAGAGCTTCACGAGGCTCGCCTTCTGCGCCTGCCGGTGCACCTGCACGAGCTGGCCGAGGCGCAGGCGGCGGCCGAGCAGGTGCAGTCGCATTGGGGCGCATTGGACGTCTTGATCGTTAATGCCGGCACGTGCGACTACCTGCCAGACAGCCTACCTGCCAACGCGACAATGGAAGCCATCGTCAGCAGCAACCGGCGCGCCAGCGAGCATGTCTTGTCCAACGCACTGTCTTTATTGGCCAGAGGCGACAGGCCACAGGTGATGGCACTGTTCAGTCGCTATTCGACGCTGCAGCTGTTTGCGCCAGCGCAGAACCCGGCAGGGCACAACAGCCTGCCACAGTGGTTCCGCGAGCAACGCAAGGTCCTCGACGATCTGACGGTACAGCTTACGGTGGTTGCGCCGCAGTCGCTCAAGGCGCCTGTTAGCAGCAGCATGGCGATACCTGAATCCTGGACGGCGCAGAGCGCAGCAGAGGAGTTGGTGCGCAGGCTCGAACAACCCCAGGCCGAATTGGTGCTCGAAGTGATGGATCCGACCTTGCTGTGGCCACTGCCCAGGGAAGCTTGAGGTAAACACGGGGCGCTAAGCGCCCCGGTGATTCGGGTCAGAGCGCCATACGATAATGCAGCGAATAGCTCTCGACGCCATCATTGGGCTGCTTGATCCCGGCGTTGGAATAATGGATCGCGCGAACCCCGATCTCGTGCCCACCGGCAAAACGCAGGCCGAATCCGATACGGTCCTCGAACTGGAACGAGGAGCCCAGGTCATTGCTTTCCAGCTTGGTCCGCGAGAATGCCGCCACACCGATCCCCGCCTCGATGTAGGGTTTGACCGAGTCCCCGGCGAACTCGTAAACGAACACCGGCGCGAACGACAGGCTGTGATTGCTTGCTCGCTCGTCGCCATCCCAGAACGTGTAGGCGCCGTCCCAGTACCCAGTAATACGGCCTACGCTGGTCTGCCACCAACTGGCATCCCAGTTCGACTGCAGCCCCAGTCGGTAGACCATGGTGCTGTCGCCGGTCTGCCCCACCGACAACGAGACATCGGCCGCCTGCGCCGATACCGTCTGCCCCAACGCCAACGCGGCAACCACTGCCACTCCAAGCAAATGCCTCATGAGCCCGTCCTTCTTCCTGGTGTTGTTATCAAGTGTCTGCCTGTAAGTCAGGCTCAATGATAGAAATCAGCACTGGGACGATAGTTCAGCTTTGCCGGGGGAAATTTCACATTTTTTTTACAAGTCGAACGCACTGACCTGTTCGACCGAGGCGCCCCACAGAAGCGGGAGGATCTTGTGCAAGTGCTGCGTGTCGCCACTGCTGCAGAATTCGGCCTCACGCGCAGGCCCGTCGGCCAGCAGGTCGCGGGCCAGCAACAGGCGTTGCAACTGACGCGCCACGGCAGCACCGGTATCGATGATCGCCACCTCGGCCGGCACCATGTCGGCCAGCAGCGGGCGCAGGAAGGGATAATGCGTGCAGCCGAGGATCAGCGTGTCGCAGCCGGCAGCCAGCAGCGGCTGCACGTAGCCGAGCAACATCTGGCGTAGCAGTGGACTGTTCAGGTCACCGGCCTCGATCAGCTCGACCAGGCCAGGGCATGGCTGGGTGACCACCTGCACATCGTTGGCGAAGCGGTCGAGCAAGGCGGCAAATTTTGCACTCTGCAAGGTGCCGGTGGTAGCCAGGACGCCGACCACACCGGAGCGTGTCGCCGCAGCGGCCGGCTTGACCGCAGGCTCCATGCCCACCAACGGCCAATCGGGGTAGCGCTCCCGCAAGTCGGCCACAGCCGCCACGGTCGCGGTGTTGCACGCCAGGACCATGGCCTTGGCACCGCGTGCGTGGAAGAACTCGGCGATGCGCCGGCAGCGCTCACGGATGTAGTCGGGGGATTTCTCGCCATAGGGTACGTGGCCGCAATCGGCGACGTAGAGCAGCGACTCGTGGGGCAGCAAGCGCCGAATCTCGGCAAGCACCGACAAGCCACCGACGCCCGAATCCATCACGCCCACCGGCGCCGAGCGATCAGCCATGGCGATCGCCGCACACCGTGCAGGCCGGGTCTCGCTTGACCCGCAGCTCGCGCATGCGCGTGCCGAGGGCATCGATCAGCAACAAGCGGCCCACCAGGGGCTCGCCGAACCCGGCCAGCAGCTTCAGGGCTTCCAAAGCCTGCAAGCTGCCCACCAGCCCCACCAGCGGACCGATCACGCCGGCTTCGCTGCAGGTCAGCTCGGCCTCGCTGCCATGACCATAGAGGCAGTGATAGCAAGGGCTGTAGTCGCGCCGAGGGTCGAACACCGACAACTGCCCCTCCAGGCGAATGGCCGCGCCGCTCACCAACGGTTTGCCAGCAGCCACGCATGCGGCGTTGACCGACTCGCGAGTGGCGAAATTGTCGGAGCAGTCCAGCACCAGGTCCACCGCCGCCACCGCCGCAGCCAACGAGTCGTCGTCCAGGGCATGGCGATGGGCAACCAGGGTGACCTCCGGATTGATCGCCTGCAGACGCTGCAACGCCGAGTCGACCTTGGTCATGCCGACGCTGTCGCTGTCATGGAGGACCTGGCGTTGCAGGTTGGTCAGGTCGACCGTGTCGAAGTCGGCCAGGTGCAACTCGCCCACGCCGGCAGCCGCCAAGTAGAGCGCGACGGGCGACCCCAGGCCACCGAGCCCGACCACCAGGGCCTTGCTCTGTTTGAGCCGCAACTGGCCGTCGATATCCACCTGCGACAGCAGGATCTGCCGGCTGTAGCGCAACAGTTCCTGATCACTCAGCATGGCAGGCGCCCAAGGGAAATACGCTCGTGCCCACCCAGGTCGCGGCGGCTGTCCACCTCGATGAAACCGCTACCAACCAACAGGTCACGCACTGCGCCAGCCTGGTCGTAGCCATGCTCGAGCAACAACCAGCCGCCGGGCAACAGGTGCTGCGGCGCCTGGGCGATGATCAGGCGCAGATCGTCAAGGCCATCTGGGCCGGCCACCAGCGCACTGCTGGGCTCGAAACGCACATCGCCCTCGCTCAAGTGCGGATCTTCGGCGGCAACGTAGGGCGGGTTGCTGAGGATCAGGTCGAAACGCTCGTCGGCCAGGGCGTCGAACCAGTGGCTACTGCGCACCTGAACATTCATCAGGTGCAGGCGCGCGCGGTTGCGCTCGGCCAGGGCCACGGCCTCGTCGATGCGATCGACTGCCGTCACCTGCCAGGCCGGGCACTCGCTCGCCAGGGCCAGGGCGATGGCGCCGCTGCCGGTGCCAAGGTCAAGCACCCGGGCAGGTTTGGCAGGCACCCGTTCGAGCGCGGTTTCCACCAGCAACTCGGTGTCTGGTCGAGGGATCAGCGTGTGCGGCGCGACTTCAAGGTCGAGCTTCCAGAAGCCCTGCTGACCGAGAATGTACGCCACCGGCTCACCTGCGCGACGGCGTTCGAGAAAGGCCGCAAAGGCCTGCGCCGCCTCGCTGCTGACGATACGCTCGGGCCAGGTGTGCAGGTAGCTGCGCGACTTGCCCAAGGCAGCGGACAGCAACAACTCGGCGTCCAGGCGCTCGGTGGGCGAATCGGGCAATTGCGCATTGCGCAGCAGGCTGGCGATGATGGTCATCAGTCCCCCAGGGCGGCCAGTTGATCGGCCTGGTATTCGGCCAGCAAGGGTTCGATCACCGCATCCACACCACCGGCGAGTACATCGTCGAGGGAGTAGAGCGTCAGGTTGATGCGATGGTCGGTGACCCGACCCTGCGGGTAGTTGTAAGTGCGGATGCGCTCGGAGCGGTCGCCCGAGCCCACCAACAGCTTGCGCTCGCTGGCAATCGCATTCTGCGCGGCGCTGGTCTGCATGTCGTTGAGCTTGGCCGACAGCCACGACATGGCGCGGGCGCGGTTCTTGTGCTGGGAACGTTCTTCCTGGCACTCGACGACGATGCCGGTCGGCAAGTGGGTGATGCGGATCGCCGAATCGGTCTTGTTCACGTGCTGACCACCCGCACCCGAGGCGCGATAGGTGTCGACGCGCAGGTCGGCCGGGTTGATCTCGATTGCGGCCTGCTCGTCAGGCTCGGCCAGCACCGCCACGGTGCAGGCGGACGTGTGGATGCGGCCCTGCGATTCGGTTTCCGGCACGCGCTGCACCCGGTGCGCCCCGGACTCGAACTTGAGCTTGCCGTATACGCTGTCGCCCTCGACGCGGGCGATGATTTCCTTGTAGCCGCCGTGTTCACCCTCGTTCTCGGAGAGGATCTCCAGGCGCCAGCCACGCTTCTCGGCGTAGCGCGAGTACATGCGGAACAGATCGCCGGAAAAGATCGCAGCCTCGTCGCCGCCGGTGCCGGCACGGATCTCGAGAAACACGTTGCGCCCGTCGTTGGGGTCCTTGGGCAGCAGCATGCGCTGAAGCTGCGACTCCAGGACGACGAGTTGCTCCTTGGCTTCGCGCACTTCCTCCACGGCCATCTCGCGCAGGTCCGGATCGCTGTCCTTTAGCAGCGCCTGGGCGCCCTCCAGATCCTCCTGGACCTTGCACCACTCCTTATAGGCGACGAACACCGGCTCGACTTCGGCATATTCACGGGAATAGGCGCGGAAACGGGTCTGGTCGGAAATGACTTCGGCATCACCCAGCAGGGCGGTGAGTTCTTCGAAGCGGTCCTGGAGGATGTCCAGTTTTTTCAGCAGCGACGCTTTCATTGCGTGGGTTTGTCCGTCGAGCCCTCGTGGAGGGCAAAGAGTTCCTGGGCCATGGCCAGCGCATCGACGCGGCCTTCGGCAGAGAGCTTTTTCAGTTGCACGCTGGGCGCGTGCAACAGCTTGTTGGTCAGGCCGCGGGCCAGCTGGGCGAGTATTTCTTCGGGGTTACCGCCGTTGGCCAGCAGGCGCTGGGCTTTTTGCAGTTCCTCATCGCGCAACCGCTCGCTCTGCTGGCGGTAGGCCTTGAGCACGTCCACCGCAGCCAGCTCGCGCAGGCGCGCCATGAAGTCATCGGCACCGAGATTGACCAGCTCTTCGGCGGCCTGGGCTGCACCCTGGCGGCTCTTGAGGTTTTCGGCGACGACTTCGTGCAGGTCGTCCACCGTATAAAGATAGACGTCGTCCAGCTCGCCCACCTGCGGCTCGATGTCCCGCGGCACAGCGATGTCGACCATGAAGATCGGCTTGTGCCGGCGCTGCTTCAGCGCGCTCTCGACCGCGCCCTTGCCGAGAATCGGCAACTGGCTGGCGGTGGAACTGATGACGATGTCACTGTTGGCCAGTTCCTGCGGGATGTCCGCCAACAGCACGGCATGGGCACCGAACTGCTCGGCGAGGATGCTGGCGCGTTCGAGCGTGCGGTTGGCGACGACGATCCGCTTGACCCCCTGCTCATGCAAGTGGCGGGCGACCAGGGTGATGGTTTCGCCGGCACCGATCAGCAGGGCCTGGCTGCGGCCCAGGTCGGCGAAGATCTGCTTGGCCAGGCTGACGGCGGCGAAGGCGACCGAGACCGGGTTTTCACCGATGGCGGTGTCAGTGCGCACCTGCTTGGCGGCGCTGAAGGTGGCCTGGAACAGACGCCCGAGCAACGGGCCGATGGTGCCGGCCTCACGGGCCACTGCGAAGGCCGATTTCATCTGGCCGAGGATCTGGGGCTCGCCCAGCACCAGCGAGTCGAGCCCGGAGGCGACACGCATCATGTGTTTGACCGCATCGTGCTCTTCGTGAACGTAGGCACTGGCACGCAGCTCGTCGAGGCTCAGGCGGTGGTAGGCGGCCAGCCACTGCAGCACAGCGTCGGCGCTGAGCTGGTCCTGCTCTATATAGAGCTCACTGCGGTTGCAGGTCGACAGGATCGCCGCCTCGCGGCTGGCGGTCAGTCGGCAGAGCTGCTGCAGGGCATCGACCAGTTGCTCGGGCGTAAACGCCACGCGCTCGCGTACGTCTACCGAGGCAGTCTTGTGGTTGATACCGAGGGCGAGAAAGGCCATGCAAGGTCGCTGGTTGGGACGGGAAGCCGATAATTGTCCTACTTCGCAGGATTCAGGACAACCACCGTTCGCTATTGTCGTGATGAGCCTGGGCTATCGTGAGGCCTGGAGGCACGCCCCGAACCCAGCCAGGCATCTGCCGCAAACACGTGTGACAGTCGGCCTGCCCCCGAACATCACGCGCTCAGTGCGGTCACACACTTCGCGGGTGGGTTTGCCCCCGCGCTTGTGTCATCATGCTCCGACCGCCGGTTAGTCCACCAAAGCCTCTATGAACAGACCCTACGCATTGCTGCTTGCCTTCGCCCTGCTCCAGGGCTGCCAGAGCCTGATCCCGCACAAGAGCGAGGATCAGCAAGCTGTTGCCGAAGCCGACAAGCCCGAGGCGAAACCCCCTGTGGTGTATGGATCGTTCAAACAGGACACCCTCTACAGCCTGCTGGTGGCTGAACTTGCCGGCCAGCGCAACCGCTTCGACATTGCCCTGGCCAACTATGTCGACCAGGCACAGAAAACCCAGGACCCGGCCGTCTCCGAGCGTGCCTACCGCATCGCCGAGTACCTCGGGGCCGATGAACCGGCCCTCGATACCGCGCTGATCTGGGCCCGCAACGACCCGCAGAACCTCGACGCCCAGCGCGCCGCGGCGATCCAACTGGCCCGCTCCGGCCGCTACGACGACGCCATGGCCTACATGGAGAAAGTGCTCCAGGGCCAGGGCGATACCCACTTCGACTTCCTCGCCCTGTCTGCCGCCGAAACCGACCAGAGCACCCGCGACGGGCTGATGCAAAGCTTCGACCGCCTGCTGGTCAAGTACCCGGACAACAGCCAACTGGTCTTCGGCAAGGCCCTGCTGCTCAACCAGGATGGCAAGACCGAACAGGCACTCGAACTGCTCGAAAGCCATCCGCCACGCAATGGCGAAATCGCGCCGATCCTGCTGCGCGCGCGCCTGCTCCAGGCCCTGGACCGTGGCGGCGAAGCCCTGCCACTGCTGCGCGGGGCGATTCGCGACAATCCGGACGACAAGCGCCTGCGCCTCACGTATGCCCGTACGCTGGTCGAACAGGACCGCATCACCGACGCCAAGGCCGAGTTCGAGAGCCTGCTGCAACAGTACCCGGATGACGACGAGCTGCGTTATTCGCTGGCGCTGGTGAGCATGGAGAACAAGAACTGGGACGAGGCCGAAGGCTACCTGCAGGAGATGGTCGAGCGCGACAGCAACGTCGACGCCGCGCACCTGAACCTCGGGCGCATTCGCGAAGAACGCGGCCTCCCGGCAGCGGCCCTGCGCGAATACGCGCTGGTCGGCCCAGGCCCGGACTACCTGGCCGCGCAATTGCGCCAAGCCGATATCCTGATCGCCAACGGCCGCAGCGCCGAGGCCTCGCGCCACCTGGCCGAAGCCCGCGAAGCACAGCCCGACTATGCGATCCAGCTCTACCTCATCGAGGCCGAAACCCTGGGCAACAATGGCAAGGAAGCCCAGGCCGACCAGGTACTGCAGCAGGCCATCAAGCGTTACCCCGACGATCTCAACCTGCTCTACACCCGCGCCATGCTGGCTGAAAAGCGCGACGACCTGCCGCAGATGGAAAAAGACCTGCGTGCCATCATCGCCCGCGAACCGGAAAACGCGATGGCCCTCAACGCCCTGGGCTACACCCTGGCCGACCGCACCACACGCTATGGCGAAGCAAAAGCACTGATCGACAAAGCCCACCAGCTCACCCCGGACGACCCGGCAGTGCTCGACAGCCTGGGCTGGGTCAATTATCGCCTGGGCAACCTGGACGAGGCCGAGCGCCTGTTGCGCCAGGCGCTGGAGCGCTTCCCCGACCATGAAGTCGCCGCCCACCTCGGCGAGGTGCTGTGGGCCAACGGCAAGCGCCGCGAAGCGCGCCAGGTCTGGGCCAAGGCCTTCGCCGAACAACCCGACAGCCCTATCCTGCGCAAGACCGTCCTGCGCCTGACCGGATCCGAGAACCTTTAAATCATGCGTTTGCGTCATCTCATCACCTTCGCCCTGATCGCCCTGCTCACCGGCTGCGCCGGTTTCGGCACCCGTGAAGCCGTCCAGGGCAAGGGCAGCCCGCAACAGTGGCGCGAGCACAAGCAACAGCTGAGCACCCTCGACGGCTGGCAGATCAACGGCAAGGTCGGCATCCGCGCCCCGCGTGACTCGGGCAGCGGCACGCTGTTCTGGCTGCAGCGCCAGGACTACTACGACATTCGCCTGGCTGGGCCCCTGGGTCGCGGCGCCGCACGCCTGACCGGCCGCCCCGGCGGCGTGGTGCTGGAAGTGGCCAATCAGGGCCGTTACGAGGCAGCGAACCCCGAAGCCCTGCTCGAAGAGCAGCTCGGTTGGCGCCTGCCCGTATCGCATCTGGTCTGGTGGGTGCGCGGCCTTCCGGCCCCGGACAGCAAGAGCCAACTGACCCTCGATGGCGACAGCCGCCTGGCCCGCCTCACCCAGGACGGCTGGGAAGTCGAATACCTGAGCTACATCGAACAGAACGGCTACTGGCTGCCCGAGCGCCTGAAGCTGCACGGCGAAAACCTCGACGTCACCCTGGTGGTCAAGGACTGGCAACCCCGCCAGCTGGGACACTGATCCGATGCAAAGGCTCACCCTGCCCGCGCCGGCCAAGCTCAACCTGTGGCTGCACATTACCGGCCGACGCGCCGACGGCTATCACGAGCTGGAAACCGTGTTTCAGTTCCTCGACCACGCCGACCAGCTGAGCTTCGAGCTGCGTGACGATGGCCTGATCCGCCTGAACACCGAGATCGCCGATGTCCCCCACGACAGCAACCTGATCGTGCGCGCAGCGCGCAAGCTGCAGGAACAGTCCGGCACACAGCTGGGTGTCGACATCTGGCTCGACAAGGTCCTGCCCATGGGCGGCGGTATCGGTGGCGGCAGTTCCGATGCGGCCACTACCCTGCTCGCCCTGGATCATCTGTGGCAGCTCGACTGGCCGGTCGACCGCCTGGCTGCGCTGGGGCTGACACTGGGGGCCGATGTGCCGGTGTTCGTACGTGGTCATGCCGCCTTCGCCCAAGGCGTGGGCGAACAACTGACCCCGGTCGATCCGGAAGAACCCTGGTATGTCGTGCTGGTGCCGCAAGTGTCTGTCAGCACAGCGGAAATTTTTTCGCATCCAGAGTTGACACGTGATTCCCTCCCCCTTAAGATGCGCCCCGTTCCCGAGGGAAACAGTCGAAATGACTGCCAACCGGTGGTAGAGCAACGTTATCCAGAAGTTCGCAATGCGCTGAATTCGCTGGGTAATTTTACGGAAGCTCGAATGACCGGCACTGGAAGTTGCGTGTTTGGGGCCTTCCCAAGCAAAGCCGAAGCTGATAGAGTTCTGGCCCTTCTTTCAGAGACCCAAGCAGGGTTTGTGGCAAAAGGAAGCAATGTTTCGATGTTGCATCGCAAGCTGCAAAGTCTGATCAAGAAGTCGAGCGCATAAGCGTTCGCAGCAACAGATACAGGGGCGTCGCCAAGCGGTAAGGCAGCAGGTTTTGATCCTGCCATGCGTTGGTTCGAATCCAGCCGCCCCTGCCATTTTCCTTATACTCATCCAGGTTACCCTCAGCCTTCAGGTACTGCGCGTGTCCAAGATGATGGTCTTCACGGGGAATGCCAACCCCGATCTGGCTCGGCGTGTCGTACGTCAGCTGCATATCCCACTGGGTGATGTTTCTGTCGGTAAATTCTCCGACGGCGAAATCAGCACTGAGATTAATGAAAACGTCCGCGGTAAAGACGTCTTTATCATTCAGCCGACCTGCGCTCCGACCAACGATAATCTGATGGAACTGGTAGTGATGGCCGACGCCTTCCGCCGCTCCTCAGCTTCCCGAATCACCGCCGTGATTCCTTACTTCGGATACGCCCGCCAGGACCGCCGTCCGCGTTCGGCACGTGTAGCCATCAGCGCCAAAGTCGTCGCTGACATGCTCACTGTCGTGGGTATCGACCGTGTTCTCACCGTCGACCTGCACGCTGACCAGATCCAGGGTTTCTTCGATATTCCTGTCGACAACATCTACGGTTCGCCCGTACTGGTCGACGATATCGAAGACCAGCGTTTCGATAATCTCATGATCGTCTCCCCCGACATCGGTGGTGTGGTGCGTGCACGCGCCGTCGCCAAGTCGCTGGGTGTCGACCTGGGTATCATCGACAAACGCCGCGAGAAAGCGAACCACTCCGAGGTGATGCATATCATCGGCGACGTCGAAGGACGCACCTGCATCCTGGTAGACGACATGGTCGACACCGCCGGCACCCTGTGCCACGCGGCCAAGGCCCTGAAAGACCACGGCGCTGCCAAGGTCTACGCCTATTGCACCCACCCGGTTCTGTCGGGTCGTGCGATCGAGAACATCGAGAAGTCGGTGCTCGACGAGCTGGTGGTGACCAACACCATCCCGCTGTCCGCCGCTGCTCAAGCCTGTGACCGTATCCGCCAACTGGATATCGCACCGGTAGTCGCTGAAGCGGTCCGCCGCATCAGCAACGAAGAATCGATCAGCGCGATGTTCCGCTAAGCGGAACGCACGCTGACGAAAAGCGCCCCGCCCCGGCATCGATGTCGGGGCGGGGCTTTTTTGCCATCCCCGTCCGGCGCTGGTCGCAAACGCCCTCGGGGGGCTATTTTGGAGAAACAAAATGACTGATTTCACCCTGAACGCCCAAGCGCGTACTGACCTGGGGAAAGGTGCGAGCCGCCGCCTGCGTCACTCGCTGAACATCCCTGCCGTTGTCTACGGTGGTAACAAGGACGCCGAGTCCCTGACCATCCTGGCCAAGGAAATCACCAAGCTGTTCGAAAACGAAGCTGCCTTCAGCCACGTTCTGGAACTGAACGTCGACGGCAAGAAGCAGAACGTCATCGTCAAGGCCCTGCAGCGCCACCCGGCCAAAGGCTTCATCATGCACGCCGACTTCGTTCGCGTCGTTGCTGGCCAGAAGCTGACCGCCAAGGTTCCGGTTCACTTCGTTGGTGAAGAAGCCCCGGTCAAGAAAGGCGGCGAGATCTCCCACGTAGAATCCGAGATCGAAGTTTCCTGCGAAGCCAAGGACCTGCCTGAGTTCATCGAAGTCGACCTGTCCAAGGCCGAAATCGGCACCATCATCCACCTGTCGGACCTGAAAGCTCCGAAAGGCGTAGAGTTCGTCGCTCTGGCCCACGGTGATGACAAAGCCGTTGCCAACGTTCACGCTCCACGCGTGTCCGCTGAAGCTGCTGAAGAAGGCGCTGCCGAGTAATCCACTCGCACGCCGGCGTTGATCGGGTTACAGTGCCGCGCGCACCGTAACCCACCAACTCCAAGGAAAGAGCCCCTGACGTGACCGCCATCCAGTTGATCGTCGGCCTGGGTAACCCCGGCCCCGAATACGAACAGACCCGGCATAACGCAGGGGCTCTTTTCGTTGAACGCATTGCCAGCGCCCAGCGCGTTTCGCTGTCCGCTGACAAAAAGTATTTTGGCCTGACGGCTAAGTTCAGCCATCAGGGCAACGATGTTCGCCTGCTGATTCCCACCACCTACATGAACCGCAGCGGCCAGTCCGTGGCGGCATTGGCCAATTTCTTCCGTATCAAGCCGGAAGCGATCCTGGTGGCACATGACGAACTCGACCTGCCTCCCGGCGTCGCCAAGCTCAAGCGTGGCGGCGGGCATGGCGGGCATAACGGCCTGCGCGACATCATCGCGCAGCTCGGTAACCAGAACGACTTCCACCGCCTGCGGCTTGGCATTGGCCACCCGGGCGACGCCAAACTGGTCTCCAACTTCGTCCTGGGCCGCGCGCCGCGCGCCGAGCAGGAGAAGCTCGACGCCAGCATCGATTTTGCCCTCGGCGTGCTGCCGGACGTGCTGGCCGGCGACTTCGCCAAGGCCATGCGCGAACTGCACAGCCAGAAGGCCTGACTTTCTAGAAAGGGGAATTCCCATGGGTTTCAATTGCGGCATCGTCGGCCTGCCCAACGTCGGCAAGTCCACCCTGTTCAACGCCCTGACCAAATCCGGTATCGCGGCGGAGAACTTCCCCTTCTGCACCATCGAGCCGAACAGCGGCATCGTGCCAATGCCCGACGCACGCCTGGCGGCGCTGGCCGAGATCGTCAAGCCGAACCGCATCCTGCCGACCACCATGGAATTCGTCGACATCGCGGGCCTGGTCGCCGGCGCCTCCAAGGGTGAAGGCCTGGGCAACAAGTTCCTCGCCAACATCCGCGAGACCGACGCCATCGCCCACGTGGTGCGCTGCTTCGAAGACGAGAACGTGATCCACGTCTCCAACAGCGTCGACCCCAAGCGCGATATCGAGATCATCGACCTCGAACTGATCTTCGCCGACCTCGACAGCTGCGAAAAGCAACTGCAGAAGGTCGCTCGCAACGCCAAGGGCGGCGACAAGGAGGCCCTGGCACAGAAGGCCTTGCTGGAAAAGCTGATCCCGCACTTCACCGAAGGCAAGCCTGCGCGCAGCCTGATGAAGCACATGGCTGACGATGAAAAGGCCGCGATCCGTGGCTTCCACCTGCTGACCAGCAAGCCGGTCATGTACATCGCCAACGTTGCCGAGGACGGCTTCGACAACAACCCGCACCTGGACGTGGTGAAAGCCATCGCCGAGGAAGAAGGCGCGGTCGTGGTGCCGGTGTGCAACAAGATCGAAGCGGAGATCGCCGAGCTGGAAGACGGTGAGGAGAAGGACATGTTCCTCGAGGCCCTCGGCCTTGAAGAACCCGGCCTGAACCGCGTGATTCGCGCCGGCTACGAGCTGCTCAACCTGCAGACCTACTTCACCGCCGGTGTGCAGGAAGTCCGCGCCTGGACCGTCCGCGTTGGCGCCACCGCCCCGCAAGCGGCCGGTGTCATCCACACCGACTTCGAGAAGGGCTTCATCCGCGCCGAAGTGGTCGCCTATGACGACTTCATCCAGTTCAAGGGCGAAAGCGGCGCCAAGGAAGCCGGCAAGTGGCGCCTGGAAGGCAAGGACTACATCGTCAAGGACGGTGATGTGATGCACTTCCGCTTCAACGTATAGTGAGCGCTCATTGACAGCCAACCATCATGTGCCAACCTATGGACACGATGGTTGGCTGTCAATCTGTAAAGTGCTAGTTCGAGCTCATCTCGGGCTGCTCTTCAGAGGAGGCTCACATGGCTTATCTGGAGTACGTTCACCTTTCTCCTGTCTCCTCCACCACCTCCTGTGGTCCATCCACCTTTGCCCCGCATCTACGCCTTGAATCGCCCCTGGTTTCGTAGACACCTCCAAGCCTCATAATGAGGCCCAAATAGGAGGTGCCATGAGTCGTCAGCGTTACCCCGAAGAATTCAAGATCGAAGCGGTCAAGCAAGTGACCGAAAAAGGCAAACCTGTCGCCGAGGTCGCCCAGCGCCTGGGCATGTCCGTGCACAGCCTTTACGTCTGGATCAAGGTCTACAGCAAGCCCCAAGAGCAGCGTCAGCAAGACAATGATCAGCAGGCTGAACTGCGCAAG
Source organism: Pseudomonas sp. NBRC 111143 (assembly GCF_001320965.1). NCBI lineage: Bacteria > Pseudomonadati > Pseudomonadota > Gammaproteobacteria > Pseudomonadales > Pseudomonadaceae > Pseudomonas > Pseudomonas sp. NBRC 111143. The sequence goes on from NZ_BCBT01000050.1 coordinate 33,913, forward strand.
CTGCGCGCTGAACTCAAGCGGGTGACAGAAGAGCGAGACATCTTAAAGAAGGCCGCCGCGTACTTTGCCAAGGAGTGCGGCTGAAGTACGCCTTCATCAACAAGCACTCGACGGATTACCCAGTGCGTCGCCTTTGCCAAACCCTCAAGGTGCATCCCAGCGGCTACTACGCTTGGTTGGCCGAGCCTCACTCTGCCCGAGCCAAAGAAGATCAGCGCCTGCTTGGCTTGATCAAGCAGGCCTGGTTAGAAAGCGGCGGCGTGTATGGCCATCGCAAGATTCACGATGACCTGCGAGAGCTAGGAGAGATCTGTGGGCGAAATCGAGTCGGTCGCTTGATGCAGGCAGAGGGGCTGCGTTCGCAAACGGGCTATCGCCGTCGTCCTGGGTTTTATGGCGGAAAACCAACAGTGGCATCGCCCAACCATCTGGCCCGGCAGTTCAAGGTCTGTGAGCCGAATAAGGTCTGGGTGACCGATATCACCTACATCCGCACCTATGAAGGGTGGCTGTACCTGGCGGTAGTGCTGGATCTGTTCTCTCGCCAAGTCATTGGTTGGTCAATGAAGCCCAGGATGAGCAGCGACCTGGCCATCGACGCCATGCTGATGGCCGTGTGGCGACGCAAGCCACAGCAGCAAGTGATGATTCACTCAGACCAAGGCAGTCAGTTCAGTAGCTCAGATTGGCAAAGCTTGCTGAAGGCCAACAATGTGATCAGCAGCATGAGCCGACGGGGAAACTGCCACGACAATGCCGTAGCCGAGAGCTTTTTCCAGCTTTTGAAACGGGAGCGAATCCGACGGAAGATCTACGCAACGCGTGACGAAGCCCGAAGTTATATTTTCGATTACATCGAGATGTTCTATAACCCCAAGCGTCGACACAGCAGTGCTATGCAGCTGTCTCCAGTAGAGTATGAGAAACGCTATTTCCTGAGCTTGGAGAGTGTCTAGGAAACCAGGGGCGATTCAAAGCCTTGAGCCGTGAGCTTCAAGACGCCGGCTATGAGATTGACTGGAACAAGGTGATGCGCAGCTAGCAGGGTTTACCTATGCCATTGCCAATTCTCGATGGCACAAGCCGCGTGAAATGCGTAACCTGTGGGGGATTGCTCTGAGACTTTGTTGGCCATGGCCTCCCCTCGGAGACACTTGATAGCCCGCCTCACATGGCGGGCTTTTCTATTTTTACGGGAATGCTAAGGACAGTACCCAGCTTACCGTCACAGCAGCGCCATTGTGAAGGTGGTGTCCGCCTTATGAAAACCTACACAACGCGTAATCATCAGAGGTCGGGATAATTGGCCTCCTCTCTCGACTGGGTCTCATGCCATTCCGCCCAATGCTTACGTACTGCTTTAAATTGCTCGGGACAGACGGTACGGGGTCTGTACTCCTCAATATCTCGCGTATCTGTCGCAAATACGTAGTGATGGGCCCCGGTCAAAATCATCATCCTGAAAAATGCTGCTTGATCGAGACTCAACGTGGTGCCGCGCCGAGGGGGTGGTGAGCCAACACACGTGTACAGAAGATGCTTAGGACTGAGTGGCATGAACAGCTTTGTGCCTGGAACATCCCAACCGCCCTCAAGACTAAGTGCTCCATTCGCCCCAACTCCGACCCTCATGAACGGATTATCGGACGTTGGCCAGGTGACTCCAGGTGGGGCGTGTAGGATGGTCCAACGATGATTTGGCAATCGATGGATAGTGCCCTTGAGCACATGTTCGATCTGCCAGAGCCAAAACTTCCGCCCGACCAAGATCTCGGCTTGGATGCCTTCTTCGCCATGCTCATTCTTCACACGTTGAATCTTCAGCGGCAGCTTACTGTAAGGGTCTAGAACCGGAGGAGGCTCAGGTTGAACTCCAGCGGCTGAAGCTGCCTCAATTTGGCCCACGGACCACTTCATGGTCTCAGACAGGAATGCCTCAAGCGTTTCAGTGTGGCGTTTGATAAAGCTCTGCATTTGGGCAGGAGTACGGACAGATTGCGCAACAGCAAAGCGGAACAAATTGTTCCAATCCTCTCGGGACAACTGCGACTCGCTGACTACCTTTTCGACGGATGCGAGTCCTGGACTTTCGAAATCCCGCTCAAGCCAGCGCTCGACTTCGTCGCTCTCCTCAGAGCCAGCCAGACGCGTATAAAGATGCCGAAGCACAGCCACGCTTTTGGTTGAAAGCGGCTTCCAAATCGCGCTTTTTTCATGTGGCACTAGCAGACGGTAGGCGAGGACGTTGCCTTGGATCATCCAGTGTCTCAGGTACGCCTGAGGTACGTAGTGGTTGTCCTTTTTGATGCTTTCCATTTCTGCTACATCCTCAAATGCCTTGCCACTTGGCAACCGTGCTCGCATGGGTGGCTCGCCAGCGAACCCTATCTCGAACCATCCTGGACGAATTCCAACGTCGCCTCTATATCCTTCTTATTGGCAGGCATCTTCGCACCCGGCGCATTAGCTTTCTCGGCAGCCGCTTGGTGATCATCAGGTGATGGCCAACGAGTCCCGAATCCCCTCACCAAATAGCGGTTAGTCCGGTCAAATTCGTACTCGCTCTGAAATTCCCCTGGCCTGAACGATATGAGCCGGGAATCGTACAGTCGAGTGATGGCATCGGCTACCTGATGCCTGAGCACCCCTGTGTAATGGACCAGGCGATCATAACTCAAGGTCGCAATCCCTCTGCGGTCTCTAAAGGCGAGCAATGTGAGGTAAATCTTCAGCGCGTGAAGAGATAGCTGTGAGAAGTTGAATTCCTTCAACAGGAGCATCCGTCCACGGTTGCCATCGTAGAGCCAAAGCTTGGGGATCTTGCCCCACGCATAGTCATCGTCCCAAGCCAAAATTTGAATCTTCGATCCACTCTTGAGTGCTTGCGGCTCCCTCTTGATGAGCTGCGCCGCCTCCAACCTGGTGAGTGAGCGCGATATGACCGCTCGGGACATCACTGCAAGGCTTTCCAGATCTGTGTAGGTGAAGGTTGCGAGACCAGTGCGGTAATCCGCCTGGCAGCAAAGCACCAAATAGAGCTTGAGCGCGGCGATGCTTTCGTTGCGTAGCGGAGCATCATCTGCGTCCCTCACGAAATCGAGCATCGAGAACATCCGCACGCCCTGGGGTGAACGGCCCTGAAAATTCACTAGTCCTTGCTCATGAATCCAACGCAAAGGCATTTTTGCCCAATGACTTCCCGTACTCATCTGGATTTCCACCACGCTAGGTAAATCACAAACATAACTAGGACCAAGCTGAGCATTACGCAGCAAAGCGCAAGGTTAACAGGGTCTGAGTAGAGCGCTTTCTCGAAGAGCTTAATGAAGTTGTCCACCTTAAATAGCTCCGCAACCAATTCAGGCTGCAATTTGAAGCATCAAGGCGCCCTCTATCTAGATAGGGGCGGCACGAGAATGACTCTGGAGCCCGCGCAGGTCATGGGGCCAGTGGGAAATTTATAGTTCATTTCGATGAGGGTAATGGAGGCTGGATTGATGGTGAGCATCTGAATCACAGCTCAAACGACAACAGAATTTCGGGCTGCCGGTTTGCGCGGACTGGTGATTGGCACCGTGGTAAAGTAGCTCGGCCCGCACAGATTTGGAGGATCGCAGAGGGTGAAGCCCTACTCCTTTGGAGGCGCATCCCTGCCCTGAGCTTCCCAGAAAGGTGGGCACAAAAAAGCCGCCTTGGAGGGGCGGCTTTCTCGGCCAGCTAGCTTTTGGAGAAGCTTACCGGCGACTTGATGACACGTTCGACGGGTTGAATATAGCTACGTGTTAAATCACGTGCAATAGCATCCTACGTTGCCTTTTTTGATCAAGCGCTCCATCTCTACGAAGCTCATCGGGATTCTATGGATCTCTTCGGAAAGATTGAACATCATCATTTTGGTGGCGTTTTGACTCCATTTTGGGGGTTAAGCTAGCTGAATCGGGCATTTAGGCGATTTCCGCCTACCTAGACACACCGTCGGATAGAGGTGTGTTGCTACTAGCAACAGGGGCTGCACAATATGTGTATTTCACCCATACCGTTCGTCGAAAACATGCCAAAATCCGACGAGAAACAGTCGCCACTGCTCTAGGTCGGCTCGCCGATCAATGGTAAAAAGATGGCACGCGCTAGCTTGCTATCGCTTGGCCCCTCAACCATGGGTGGAACCGTGCCGGGAATGGGCCTATTCACAGAATTCGGACTTGATGATGCGTTCGACAACAAATCATCAGCCGACCGCCGAGCCCGGAGAGGCGGTCGGAGTCCGGTTCCTGCACTAGGAGCCTTCCCCAATGGGGTTGAAACTTCCTTTGCGCTAGGTGTGGCGCGCTTTGCAGGTGATCACTGGCGTGCTTAACGCTGGTCGCTTGTTCAGCGGTGTGCTGGACATGCTTGATCGCTTGGATCACTGAATAAAAGACCCCGCCAATCGGCGGGGTCTTTTTTTGGGCTTTGCCTGTCGAGGAAAGGCCCCCTATCCAGCAACAACCCAAGGGGTATGGGTGAAAAGCGAAGGCGGTATCGACGCTGGCTCACACTACCGGCTGGATTTTACGGCCACCTAGCTGAATGGTTAGCTGAGGGTGTCCCTCCACGGCTCCGCGCAGCTCGATGGTGCCACCCTCGTAGTCAACGCGCCCCCTCGCCAAAAGGGTGTAGTTGTCGATGCCTACGACGTTTACGTTACCGTTACGATATTTCCGAACGATAAACCGTGATTCGAACTCGCCAGATTGAGTTGGAACCTCCCCTTGGTAGAGGTAGTGAGGATCGCCTCCATTCACCGCGCCGTCCTTCACAACCACGAGTCCGTCACCGAAATCGCCTGTGCTCGCGCGAAACTCCACATGAAAAATCCCACCGGCCATACGCATTAACCTCGGTTTATTGGAATGAAGAAGCGTAGTTCACCAAGGCTAGAGGCGTGGTGGGGCACTGTAACTTTGTGTGTAACAAAATTTTGGGAAATTGCACCTGAACTGACAAGGCGTTTGCATCCCACTTAACCACCTGTTGGCATTCAAATTGGCCAGCCATTTGAATCGGATGTGACCAGCACACTGCAAAAAAACCCATCGAGACCATTCAACATTTGGCTAAGGGGGTGTCCACCGCAGTTGCTGAGCGGCAAGCCTAGGCAGCATGCTTCACATTTGGTTTCAGATTGTTAGCAAGGCGTTTGCACGCTCCAGGCCAAGGCCCGAGTCATGGATTCGCCCGGCCGAGAGTCGAATCCTCTTCATGAAGGATCATTCTGCAACCGGCCTACACGCCTATGCGTGTCGCAGACACTCGTGCAATGAAAAAGGTCGTTATCCTAACGCCGAATGGACGATTTCGCTGCCCGCTACTTTGAGCGTTTGGAGGCATGCCGATGGTGGTCCTGAGGCTAATGGAAACTTACTCCTGCTGGCTAGTGGGTATAGGCGCCTTCGCTAACAGCCGCTGACGACGCACCGCCGTCCCTCGCGTCGCACCGCAAGCGGCTAGGAGAAGCCACTCGTGGAGGCCTTGTAATGTTGAGTAGGCTCCGACTATTGTCTGGAGCAGTTGTATCGGGTTCTGGCGAAGCCAGTGGGTTACAGTTACGACTCAATGCCACTAACGTAAATATTTCAACATAACTCCTAGGATGGCTCATGGAAAAGGAAATCGTACAGAGGGCGGTCAGTCGGCTTGCCAATACAATGCGGATCTATGGTGAGGAACATCTTCGTTACAAGAGTTTGGTAGCAGTTGACAAAGAGGAAGCTATCGAGAACTTAGATAGAGCCTGGGAAGCAAAGTTAGAGGCTTTTCACACACTGTACGATGTCTCTAAAGATGAGTTCGATTACTTTGCACAGTCGGATACATCTTTGCTGATTGCCTTGCGTAATGCGTTGCATCATCGAGATCACTCGTTATTTTCCAGTTTGCTCCCAGAGTTGTGGCTCTGCGAGGCCCCTGAGAGGTTAGAGGGAGCAGCATTTTTACTGGCGAGCCATAAATTTGTGGGCGGCGAGCAATCACGCATGCATCATTTTATCAAGTTGGATGACATATATTCTCGCCTAGATCCCAGTAAGAATTCGCCAGAACTTCTGGGGATCGGAAAAACGGCCGATCTCCAAAAACGGTTCAATCTCATAGCGGAAGGCCTTAGTTTTATGAAGATTCAGACAGAGGCTAAATCTGAGCGATATCCAGAAAAGCAAGTGTATCTCGATATCATGCCGATTTTTATATCGGGTGTGGTTAGGGTGTTTAGGGCACTAAAATCCTTGGGCGTAGAGTTCAAGGGATACGACGCAAGAGCTTATGAGAAGTGCTTTACGGAAGAGCTAGAAATAGATCTAAGTTTCTTTGAGTTCAAAATTCTCAGGATGAATATGGTCCAGCTCTATCTTGGGCCGACTCTTACAGTTAATGAGGCTGCAATTTTATATGGTCGCAAGAGAAAATCTTGCGAAGAAGATTCTTATTTTGATTTTTAGATGCTAACCTACATTGAATAAATCTTATATTGCCCCGCTGCAAGATGACTAGCCGCGCCTAGATTCTGAGAAGGCGAATGATCTTCGGCGCCATAGCATGTAGTGGTTACACCAATTTTTATGCTCATGCAGGCGCGCTAGCAGCATTCATCATAAGGGTAGCCCTAGGCCGTCTTTCGCTTCTAGACTAAGGTCATTTGACCCAGCGAGTGGCCTTTGGGCTACTCGCGAAAAACTAGGTGTTACAGCGCCGGGCCTCAATCTAACCGGGAGCATGATATTGACTCGTAGAATTGCGGTAGACCACGTTCGCGACAACTTTATCAGGGAGATTAAAACCGCACGAAAATTGGTTCAGTCGGTTCACGCGTTGCCTCGCTACTCTCCCAAATCACAAGGTATTCATCCCTCGCATGTGCTTCAGGTAGCTGAGCTTGCATTCATGGGATTGGTTGCCTCTTGGGAAGAGTTCTTGGAAGGAACACTTGTAAGATATGTTGCCAATGCTACGACCAACTCAGGCTACAAGCCGACGGCCAAAATAGGTTATTCTGCCACATTATCAGATGCCTATGTGGTTCTATCCCAGAACCCAAACTACGATCCTGCCAAACACTACCTAAAGGTCACTGATTACCAATGGGTAGTGAAAACTGCTAACTTCCTTTTCTCGGCCCATCCCTATAGCTGTATTAGTAACCAACTGAACCTATTGAAATATGCGATTTCCATCCGTAATCGGGTCGCTCATGCTTCCGATAAGTGCAGGAAGGACTTCGTGTTAGTTGCAAAGCTATTCAAGTTTGCGGCCCCTAATGCACAGCCCTTACCACAAGGCTTCACACCAGGAAAATTGCTGTTCGAAAATGTACAGCGCCACTTCTCTCAACAATGCATCCAGCGGCAAACAACTCATTTCGAGGCCTATGCGAGTTTATACGAGGTATTAGCTCGCCAGATCGTTCCCTGAAGTTGACAAGCGTTAGCACAGAATTGATTTAAACTTTGTCGTAAGCTAACGCCGTAGTCGCTCTTCACAAAGGCAGCTATGGCTCAATGGCCGTCATTCGTGGTCACCAGACTTCGTTCCAAGTCGCACGATCATGAATGACGGTCCTTGGTAATAGAGAGACGCGCACTCATCGAGATGATGCCCTTCGACAACGAGTTATCTCATCTCAAATAGATTTCAGCAAGTGTGGTTCATGGCCGCAGCGCCAGATCAGTTTGAGCTCGCGTACACTTTGGGCGGCAGGGGAGCATCTTAGGCTCTGTACGAAAAGAGATGTCGCAAACACCGCATGGAACAAGCCAGGGAAACCATGGCGGCGCAACTTTTAGCGAGCTTATCGAAGCGCGTTACGATCCGGCAGTTCTCTTTCAGCCAGCCAAACATGCGCTCGATGATGTTGCGCTGTCGGTACTTGGGCCGATAAAACAGCCTGGGTAAGCCAGGCTTGGGTTTGCGCTTCATCGAGCGCAGCGGGATGACGGGCTGCATCCGATATTGATCGCAATAGCGGCGTAGTGCGTCGGCGTCGTAGCCTTTATCGGCAAGCAGCCATTTGCAGCGTTTGCGCGGGTGGCCATTTTGGCTCGAATGTCACTGGCTTGACCGCCAGATAGTAGGAAGCGCAACGGTGTCCCGTTAGCGTCGCAGAGCATGTGGATTTTGGTTGTCAGGCCGCGGCGACTGCGGCCTAGAGCGTGATCGGCAGGCTCGTCAGGCCCCCTTTTTTCTCGGCGCCAGAAGAGGCTCGGGTTGCGTGTACTGCGGTTGAGTCGATCATCCAGGTTAGCAGATCGATCAAGCCTTGTTCATTCAATCTCAGGTGCAGGCGTTTCAGCATCTGATCGAACGTCCCCTGATTTCGCCAGCCCCGAAACCGTTGATACACCGTTGACCACGGGCCGAAGCGCTCCGGCATATCTCGCCACCCAGCGCCCGAGCAGAGACCCAAGAGCACGCCATCAAGCATCAGTCGGTCGCTCAAGCGAGGCCGCGCTCGGCCATGGGTTTCGATGAAGAGATCGGAGACTACTCCCCAGGCCTCTTCCGAGAGTTCGTAACGCTTTGCCATCACAGAATTCCTTTCCGTCGAGGGCGGGTGACTCTACAAAATCTCGGTGTTCAAGGGGCGGCGATTGGTTTTCTCGGGATTTCGTACAGAGCCTAGCCCCGAAGGGCGCTGATGAAATTACTCGGGGACCGTACGGAGTCTTATATCTTTTTTTAACGGGGCTTTATACAGTTGAAATTAGTGACCGAATATCTGCGACTCGCGTAAGGTAAATTTCATGATATGACTTCACACCACTCTTATATTTTTTATTAGCCAGCTGCGTATCTTTAAAGTAGTTCTCAACGAAACCATCGACTTCTTCCAGCAGGTCATTTAGGATATTTAATGTTCGCGGTGTTTTCCAGGCAACCTTAAGCTGGGTTAAGTTAAGTAGATACTTTCGCGCAATGCTTGTTAGCTCTTCAATTTGATAAAAAGTAGCCTCAATGCTGGTTCGAAGTGCCGCTATCTTCTGATAACGATGAGCGTATTCCGCGCACTCATTAAGCATTTTCATGCTTCGCAAAGCTGGATAAAACGGATTACCTTGGTTAAACATAAACTGGCGGTCATTTATCCTTGACCTGTCATCTGCGCCGTGTTTTTTTGCGGGCACTACCAACTCTTTAGCTTCGCGCCTACGATCGCCGATCAGTTCCTTTCCTTCAACTAGGTTGGCTAAGCAAGCGTTATATTTAAAGACAAAACGCTCCTCCACCAAGTGTTCAATTAACCTCTCTTGCTTGAGAGATACCACCTGTGAAATAGAATAGCCTGCAAGAACTAATCCGGTGACTGCTTCTATACTTGAAAGCGCTCGTGCTAAACCCAGAGGTTGCAGGTCGCCGTACCCGAGCGTTGTCACTGTTACTAAGCTAAAATAGCAAGCATCGCTGAAGCTAACACATGAGAGATTTTGGAAGACTGGAACCTTTGCGAGTGAAAGAGCCCAGTAAAATACGGCGAATAGCAACACGACAAAAAAAAAATAAAGGGTAAGCCTGACTATCAATCGAATATATTGCTTATTGGTTGGATACATTGTTGACCGTCCTTGCTCAAGCCATGGATAGAGACGGTTCTACCATCCTCCGAGTAGATCTGCAAGAAAACGCGCATAGTTGAAAAATTTACTTGGATGATGCATAATTTTTGATTACCACAATTTATGCAGGGAAGCAAGATGAGCGACATGGAAAAAGCAAATATTTTACATCAATTAAAAACGTACTTTGATGTTTCTCCAGAGGTTCTTGACACTCTGCTTGACCAAATATCGAACAGGTCTGTTAAGGATAATTTCAAACGGATCACTAGTGGGTTGACTATTGAGGACAATTATAAGCATTTGTACTCTTCTTTGCCCTGGATCAAGAACATTAGTGGACTTCATCAAGCTCAGGCAGAGAAATACAAAAAGAAATTCCAAATTCCAGATTACTCACTGCTAATTGAAAATTCTCAAAAAGACACCTTTCCTTTATTAGTAGACGTCAAATATGTAAAAGGTGCCGCCCAAAATTGCACTATAATTCCGAAGCAAAAGCATACCCTGCGCGAATACGCAAAGGCTCACCGGCAGCCGTTGCTGGTCGCAATATACTGGGAGTTTATAGGTTACTGGACGCACACCTGTCTTTCTCACTTTGGGGGCAAAAAAAATAATAAGATTGATTGGCAGACCGCAATTCGTAATGATCTGTCGCATATGCTGAGCGACTACACCTTTCTCATTAACAAGCCATTTTATAGAAAAACTGTCTTTCCGAAGCCGGCTGATCACTCGGATGGAAACGTCGCGCGCCACGAAGTTTATGGGAAATATGACTCGGTTTTCATTGGTCGAGATGTGAATTCTCTCTTTAGAGAGGATGAGCCGTTTTACTCAATGGTAATTGATGCGAATTTTAACGCAACTTCTGTTTCAGTTGAAGAGCAGGAGGATAGAATCTGTCTTACTGAGGAGTTTTCTCGTCAGCCAAGCATGATAAAGATTAGCCAGTGGTTGTTGAATTTTACTCAGTTTATGAGTATTAAGCAGTCGATGGTAGTCAATGATATGCATGTTTTGGAAATGGCGAGAACCATTATAGTTGATCTTATGCATAGGCTCGGATATTCATTGAACTACAATATTCCTTCTGCTAAGAATAAGTGCACTGACGAACTTTTTGAGCTCGCTTATAAGGACACAATTGTGATGTACGAGTATCGTCGCAGCTAGGTGCTGTACGAAATGAGGTCTTGTGAACATCGTCGGCAGTAGGCCAATTTGGCCATAGTCGAATAATTCCTGTGTTGCAGTAACTAGTGGCCGGTCGGAGATGTTCTTTAACGCTTGAGAAAAATTCGCTCTTGGTATTCTGAATTTTCGAATAGCTGTGGCCAATTTAATTGAATAAAGGGGATGGGTCAAAGCATAACAGTGAGCGTTGGGAGATACACTTATATGAGGTCTGCTTTTTTCGTGGTGAATCGGTAGACATCGCAAACAACATCACTGACGCCTTCAATTTCGACTATGCCGATAACTTTCATCCCTATCTCCTTGCGTCAGCGAGCGCACGAGAGCAGATCCGCCCCGAAGAATCGCGTGCAGGGTCGCTGCTACTGGTATACACCCAAGCGAGCGCGTTCCAAGTAGTCCATCACAACCTTGAAACCCACCGAGGTATCAAGCATCTCGAAGGGAACCATACCTGACAGATGCTTACATGGCCGTCCCAGCCAATGCTCGGCTAGGGGTTGAGAGCCGAAGACCGTCACAGCAAGATCCAAGCCTTGGGCGTACTGGACCGCGACTGCACTCTGCTGGGGATTCAACCGGACTTCGTTATGGGGAGCACTCAACCGCTGGATAGTCCGAGAAGACTTCCCCATGATTTGCTCCAGTAGCTTGCGGGCCTTGAACAGGCACGACGAGTGGACCATAACCTGGACATCACTCAGGGCGAAACCAGCTTTAACAAGATGCAGGATGTCCAGTGGGCTCAAGCTTCCTGATTCAGCTTGGGTCAACAGGAACATCGGTGGTTGAGCTACCGCCCCTCCTTGAGGACTCAATAATGATGAACTCATTGCACTGACCTCCCTATGATCTGGATGCCAGATTAAATCCGTTTCACTCTCATAGCACTAGAATGCTGCTCAAGGGGGCTGAGTACACAGCTATATGAACTGGCCTTCTCATGCGTCGAAATCCAATTCGGCCTGATGAGGAGGCGCTTCCCTGGCACACAGTGGCTGCAGGGTGAGCTTTTTCATGATGATGTCGGCGAGCGGTATAGATTTGGCTTGTACCTCTGTCTCCGGCCAACTCATTGGCTGGCCAGGTAGGCTTTCAGGCTTAGGGAGCCTTCCCCAGTTTTGGACGTCAGGCGCCTCAAATCCAGCCATCAGCGCACGCTCAAGCCAATAACCTTCAAAGTAGGTTGCATTGCTTTGGGTGCCTGCGACCCAAGTCAACACAGCAGCGCGAACCTCCACCTGCTCATGTTTTGCCCATTCAAATAGCGCGTACGAGCTGTGCCCCACTCTGGCGTGATTGAAATGCTCTCGCAGGCGCTTGCGCAGGTTAGCTGCCTGGCCGATGTAACAGGCTTTACGAATACCGTCATCGCTCTGTGCGGTCAGCGAGTAAATCCAGTAGCCGCCTGTCTCCGTTCGACGCACGATTTTCTCAGAGCCTGGCGGCGGACGGTCTTTGAAGTCAAATCGGACTCTGAGCCGCTTTCCGCTCTTGCAGAGGAAGCCGGCGTAGTCACGACCGTTACGCGTGACGCTCAGGTCGTTGCTCGCGGCCACTGCGAGTAGCTGCTGTCGAGTTCGAATCAGCCCAGCATCAATCGCGGCCTGCATGGTGCTCCTCAGCCGCCTGGCATGTTCGATAGCTTCCCGGTCCATTTGGGCTCCTGATGGCTCTTTGCAATCGGAGCCTACGGTCAACAGTGCGGGGATGGCAATTCACGCGTTGAGCAAAGCAGCCCCCGAGAACGCGCCGGACCCATTTCTCGACTACTGTTTGGTGGCTATTAGACTTGTCATCTAAGG
>NZ_BCBT01000051.1:0-45485 GCF_001320965.1 Pseudomonas sp. NBRC 111143
TCCGCAAGTCCTGCGTTCGGCCTCCTGAAGTCGCGGAGGTACGGGTGGTGCCTGGGCTGGCGTAGCTGTCGCTCGTGAGGTATGAGGCTGGATTCTTGATTGGTAACGGCAACGGCAACGGCACTGAGATTGCCCTGTAAGAACGCCGGTGCGGCTCAAGCCACTTTGCGTAAGGCCTCGATCAACTCTCCCTTGCGCATGGTCGAGCGACCGGCGATGTGCTGTTTACGCGCACGGTCCATCAACTCGGCCTTGGTCATGTCCTCCAGCTGTTGTCCGGAACGGGGCACGCCATGCTTCGTCGCGACTGCGCGCCGGGCCGAGGACTCCCGTGCCTTGGCCTTGGCCGTCGGGCTTTTCCGTTGCCCCGAACCGCCGTTGCGCTCACCGCCTCCGGACTGCTTGTTGACCGTGGCCCAGGCGCGGGCTTCGGCTTCGTCCTTGGACACGCCCTTGGCCTCGTAGCTCTGTTCGATATGCTCGGCCTTGCGCTTCTGTTTATCGGTGTACTTGTCTTTTTCTCCACGTGGCATGGTCGTTCTCCTCTACGTCAGTGGGTCTGCCAGACACCGTTGCTGCGTTCGCAATCGCTACGCGCCTGGCCCAGGCTGGGGGTGTCGTAGTAGTAGGTGATGATCCGCGCGTCCTTGGGCACGGTGGGGCGGGTGGAAGGCTCGTTGCGCCCCGCGGCATCGGGGTTGGCCAGGGTTTCCTGGGTCAGCGGTGCGATGCAGCTGCCGACGCTGCCGTCGGCGCAACGCTCGATCCGGCGTTTCTGGCTGTTGAGCATCTCCTTGCTTTCGTTGCTGCACGACCAGGCAATCGCTTCGGCCGGCATGTTGGCGTAGCTGTAGCAGGTGTGCTGCTGCACCGGTTTGACCGCCTCGCTGGATGAGCGCGTGACTACGTCGCAGCCTTCGGCCATTGCCTGGCCGCTGGCCAGGGTGGCCAGTAGTGCAATACATGGAACGATCCGCATGATGTACCTCCCGGGCCCCACGGCCCATCAGCGCTTGTCGAGGGCTGGCTCGACCTGTCGGCGCAAGGCCTTGGCGCGTTTCTCGAGGATCAGGTAGGTGACCACCGCCAACAGCAGCGGGATCAAGTAGTACAAGGTTCGATAACCCAGCAACGCGGCCACCAGCGTGCCCTGGCCGAGCTGGCCATGGAGCAGGGCGAGGAACACGGCCTCCAGCACCCCAAGCCCGGCGGGAATATGGGCGACCACGCCCGCCACGCAACTGATCAGCAACACACCCAGCACCGAGGGATAGAACAGCTCCGGTGGCAGCAGCAGATGGATCAACGCCGCCATCAACGCCCAGTTGCTTGCACCCAAGGCCACCTGGCACAACGCCAGGCGCAGGCTCGGCAGGGTGACTTCATGCCCGCGCAGGTCCCACGTGCGCCGCTTGGCGAAGGCGCAGGCGAACAGGTAGGCCAACGCGACCACGACCATCAACACGCCGATCAGCCGCAGGCCGCCAGCGCCTACCGTCCAGTTCTCCGGCAGCTTGACCAAGCCCAAGGCGAATACGGTGCCGGCCAACAGCAGGTAGCCCATCCAGTTGGTCAACAGGCCCAGGGTGAGGATGCGGGTGATGGTCGGGGTATCCAGGCCCAGCCTGCCGTACAGCCGATAGCGCAGGGCTACGCCACCGACCCAGGTGGTGAAGTTGAGGTTGAACGCATAACAGACGAATGCCACCGGCAGCACCTGCCGAGCCGGCAGACGGTGGCCGGTATAGGCGCGGGCGAGCAGGTCGTAACTGGCGAACACCAGGTAGCTGCACAGGGCCAGCAACAATCCCAGGACCAACGTCGAGGGCCGGTAGGCCCGCAGCGACTGGCTGACTTCGTTCCAGTCCAGGTTGCGCGCCAGGGTGAACAGCAGCATCGGGATCAATACCAGGAACAGCACGGTCAGCAGGCGTTTGCCCCAGGTCTTCCAGCGTGGCGTGGCCATCAGGTCTTGCCCTCTTGGTAGTCGGCCGGAGCCTCGCTTTCGCTTTGCAGCGACTGCAGGCGTTGCCGGTGTGCCGGGAACCAGCCGGCGATACGCGGGAAGTAGCGGGTGATATGGAAGCCCAGGAAGATCAAAGGGGCACGCCACCAGTAACCGCGCACCATGCGCTCCAGCGTCACGGCCTTGCAGTGCTCGCGGGTCAGTTCGCTCAAGTGTTGGTAGAGCATTTCGTTGAACGCCCGGTCGCGGATCAGCAGGTTGGCTTCGAGGTTGAACGACAGGCTCAGTGGGTCGAGGTTGCTCGAGCCCACCGTGGTCCACTCGTCGTCCACCAACGCTACCTTGCCGTGCAGCGGACGCTGGCAGTATTCGTAGATGCGCACCTCGTCGCGCAACAGGTAGTTGTAGAGCAGCCGGGAGAGTGCGCGGACCCAGCGCATGTCCGGTTGCCCCTGAAGGATCAGGGTCACCTCGACCCCGCGCCGAGCGGCGTTGCGCAGTTCGCGCAGCAGGCGGTAGCCGGGGAAGAAGTAGGCGTTGGCCACGACGATACGTTGCCTGGCTTCGCGCAGGGCTTGCAGATAACAGGCCTCGATATCGGTGCGGTGGCGCCGGTTGTCGCGCTCCACCAGCACGGCGCTGGCCGGGCCTGCGGCGATGTTGTTCGGCTGGACTCGGCTGGCGGCATCCAGCACGGGGGCGAGCATTCGGCAGGAGGACGCGTGCACCTGGCCCACTACCGGGCCGACGACCTCCACGGCGTAGTCCTGCTTGGCTTGTGGGCCGAAGTCGCCGAGGTGGTCGGCGCTGTAGTTGATACCGCCGATGAACGCGCGTTGTCCGTCGATCACCAGGATCTTGCGGTGCAGGCGACGGAACAGGTTGGTGCGCATGCCGGCCAATCGTGGTTGCGGATCGAACGAATGGAAACGGACCCCGGCCTCGGTCATCGAGGCGATGAATTCGTCGGGCAGGTCGGCGGTGCCGTAACCGTCCACGGCGACTTCGACCCTTACCCCGCGCCGGGCGGCGTCGATCAGGGCCTGGCGCAAGGCCTGGCCGACCTTGTCGTCGTAGATGATGAAGGTCTCCAGGAGTATTTCCTCGCGAGCCTGAGCCATGGCCTCGAGCACGCGCGGATAGTACTGCTCGCCGTTGACCAGCAACTGGACGTGATTGCCTTCGCTCCAGGGCAGCTTCATAGCGTCACCTGCGCCACCAGCGGGGCATGGTCGGAGAGGTGTGACCACGGGTATCTGGACAGTACCCGGGCGTCGCTGGCTTGTGCGTTGCGCAGGTAGATGCGGTCCAGGCGCAGCAGCGGCAGGCGCGCGGGAAAGCTGCGCGCCGGCTTGCCGAAGGCTTCGACCAGATGCCCCGAGAGCCGCACATCCGCTTTCAGGCGCCAGTCGTTGAAGTCACCTGCGACGATAACCGGCTCGTCCGAGGGCAGGCTGTCAAGCAACGCCAGCAGCAGGTCGACCTGCTGCTGCCGGTGCTCCTCGCGCAGCCCGAGGTGCACGCAGATCGCGTGCACCTGCTCGTGGCCCGGCACTTCGAGCTGGCAATGCAGCAGGCCGCGCTCCTCGTTGCCGTGAATCGTGACGTCAAGGTTGTCGTGGGCGCGGATCGGAAATTTGGACAGCAGGGCATTGCCATGGTCGCCATGGGGATAGACCGCGTTGCGTCCGTAGGCGAACTGCGGCCACATGCTGTCGGCGAGGAATTCGTACTGAGGTGCCGTCGGCCAGGTCGGGTGGCGCTCGGCATGCTGCTGATGGCTGCCGTGTACTTCCTGCAGGAACACCAGGTCGGCCCCGGTCGCGCGCACCGCCTCGCGCAGTTCCGGCAGGATGAAACGGCGATTGAACAGGGTGAAGCCCTTGTGCACGTTGAGGGTCAGCACCGTCAGGCGGTGCACGGCGGTCACCTTGTCGATGATGCAGCGTGGGGCAGGCAAGGTTCCGTTCATAGCGGCTCCTGCGGCTCGACGCCGGGCTCGGTCACCAGCTCGCCGTCAAGGCCGAGCTTGCCCAGCAGGCGGCGGGCATCGTAAGGGGCATGCACCTTCTGGTCGTTGTCGAAGTAGCAGTACACGTCACGGGAGGCGCGTTTGGCCGGCGCGCGGCGCACGACGCGCTGGGCATCCTCCGGCTGGCCGCCTGCCGCCCAGGCCTGGATACGCATGCGCCAGCGGCGCAGCGCGCTGGCGGTATAGCCGCTGCTGTAGAGCTCGACATCGCCATGCAGGCGCAGGTACATGAAGTCGGCCGTGACCTCCTCGACATAGGGCCATTTGCCCGCGCTGTCGGCGACCACCAAGGCGACCTTGTGTTTGCGCAACAGGTCGATGAACGTGTCGCAAAGGAAGCTGGGGTGGCGGATTTCCACGGCGTGGCGTAGGCGTGCGTTGCCCTTGATGGCAGTCCCACCGCTGCCTTGCAGGCGCTCGGCGGCGTCGCGGGCAAGGCGGCGGGCGGCCGAGCGGTCATGTGGAAGCTTGGCGAGAAAATCGCTGAACCGCTGCACGTCGAATTTCAGGTTTGGGGGAAACTGCCAGAGAAAAGGTCCAAGCTTGTCACCCAGCAGCAAGGGGCCCGAGGCGAAGAAGTTGGCCAGCGCTTCGTCGATCTCGCGAAGCCTGCGCACATGGGTGATATAGCGCGGCGCCTTGACCGAAAACACGAAATCGTCAGGCGTCTCGTCACGCCAGTGCTCGTAGCGTTCAGGGGTCTGCAGCGCGTAGAACGAGCCATTGATCTCGATAGTGTTGACTGCCCGCGAGGCGAACGCCAGTTCGTCGTCCTGACGCAGCCCCTTGGGGTAGAAGTCCTTGCGCCATGGGCCATAGCGCCAACCGGAAATGCCAATGCGGATCTCGCTCACCACTGCCCCCTGGGTTGATGTACTCATCAGTAGCGACCCGTGGCGGATCGAGAGGGTTCCAGCAGGATTGACGAGTGGCGCTACCTGCAAAGCGCCGTGCCTTCAGCCGTCGGATTGTTCTTCTGGAGGTACCTGGCCTTCCGGCCAGTCGGGTACCTCTTGTTGCGGGTCGGGCGCGGGTATCTTCTCGCCGGGATCGTGTGGGATTTCATCGACATAAGGATCTGGATGATTGGGGTCGCTCATGGTCGGTCTCCTGGGCAGGTAGGTCAGTCGCTTTTGTCAGCCATGAGGGGTCACCTCTGGTCGAACACAGGAAAGCCTGTGTTCAGTTGTGACCAGGGCGCGAGTCATCGCACTGCAAGGATTCTCGGATTTCCAGACCAGTTGCCTGAAGGACCGCGGGACAAACATTTAGCGGGCGAACAACAGCAGTACCGCGCGTGGCCTGCGTTGCGAGCAAGTTCGCCGGTGGGGCAAGAAAGCCGGAACTTTGCCCGTGCTGCGGGGCTCCACCGCATGCAGGAGCACACATCGAGGTAAACCATGAAATTCGATCGATTTGCCCAATGGTTGGCCAACCGCAGTGGACGTCCGATGACCTTCGCCATCGCACTAGTGCTCATCATTGTTTGGGGGGTGAGCGGGCCGTTGTTTGACTTCAACGATACCTGGCAACTGGTGATCAACACCTCGACCACGATCATCACCTTCCTGATGGTGTTCCTGATCCAGAACACCCAGAACCGCGACAACGACGAGTTGCACATCAAGATCGACGAGCTGCTGCGCACCACCAAGCGGGCGCACAAGGCGCTGCTGGACCTTGAGGACATGGGGCCGGCGGAACTGCATGCGCTGCGCAAGCATTACCAGCGGATGGGTGAGCACGACTCGGCAAAAGCGAGCCGTGATGCTCAGGAAAAGGACACGTCTGACTGAGCCTGGAAGGCGACACGGCAAGAGTCAGGTCAGTAGGGCACCGACCCGCACAGTGTCTCTATGGCCTCGACCAGTTCGTCATAGCCCACCGGCTTGTTCAGATGGCGATCGAAGCCTGACTGGCGTGAGCGGTACTGGTCGGCGCTGGCGCCGTAGCCGGTCAGGGCAATGGCCGGTGTGTAGCGCAGGTGTTCCAGGCCCCGTAGCGCCTTGATCAAGGCATGGCCGTCCATTATCGGCATGCCGATATCGGACAGGATGATCTCGTAGTGTCCGTCGGCGGCGGCCTCGAGCGCTGCTTGCGGGTCGCTGTAGGCCTCGACGTTCGCACCTTCCATCTCCAGCAACTGCTGCATGACCTCGAGGATTTCCTTCGAGTCGTCTACCAGCAGTACCTTGATACCGTCCAGGCGGCCGTCGCTGTCCTGCGCGGGCGCATCTGGCGGGGCCTGGTGCTCGGGTGCGGACAATGGCAGGGAGACTGTAAAGGTACTACCGCAACCAAGCCCCGGAGAATAAGCCGCCACCGTCCCGCCATGGGCCTCGACCAACTGGCGCACCAGCGACAGGCCGATGCCTAGCCCGTCGCGGTGGTTGCCGGACGACTGCGTGGCAGCCTGGGTGAACAGGTCGAAAACGCTTTCGAGGCTATCCGCGGTCAGGCCCACGCCCTGGTCGATCACCTCCAGGTGGGCTTGAGTGTCTCGCCTGGCGAGCGCCACGCGAATCTCGCTGCCTGCGGGGCTGAATTTCAAGGCGTTGTTCAGCAGATTCCAGATGATCTGTTCGAGCCGCGTGCCATCGGCATCGACGTAGACCGGCGCGCCATCGGCCGGCAACGCCAGGCGCACGGTGCAAGGATGCTGCTCGTTGAGCACCACCGCATGGATGCCCTGTAGCACTGCGCACAGGTCGATCAACTGGGTCTTGAGCTTGAGCTTGCCGGTGCGGATGCGGGCGACGTCGAGCAGGTCGTCGATGATCCGCGCCTGACTGGATACTGCGTCACAGATGATCCCGACAGCCTTGCTGGCGGCGCTGGCAGACTTTACCGCCGGCGAGCGACGCAGGATCTCGGCGTTGAGTTGGATCAGGTTCAGCGGATGCTTGAGCTCGTGGGACATGACGGCGAAGAACTCGTCCTTCATGTGGCTGCTGCTCTGCGACTCGGCCAGTTGCTTGCTCTGCTCGTCGTGCAGGCGCTTGTGGCCGGTGAGGTCTCGGGCGATCTTCACGTAGCCGCGCAGGCTGCTGCCCTTGAGGCGGGAGACCTCGCCGCTGCAATAGAAGCGACTGCCATCCTTGCGCACGTGCCAGCGCTCGTCCTGGCCGCGGCCATGGAGGCGGGCGCTGCGCAGCTCGTGTTCCGGCACACCGCTGGCCTGATCCTGTTCGGTGAAGATCAGCTGATAGTGCTGGCCGAGGACCTCGTCCTTGCCATAACCGAAAATCAGCGCGGCGCCGGTGTTCCAGTCGGTGATCAGACCTTGCTCGTCAAGCAGGATGATGGCGAAGTCATGGGTGCTCTCGGCCACCAGGCGCATGCGTTCCTCGCCCTGGCGCAAGCGTTCTTCCGCGGCGCGGCTCTGGCTGATGTCGATGAAGGTCAGCACGGTGCCATCGACGTTGCGCTCGCTGGCCCGGTAGGGCAGCAAGCGGGCCAGGTACCAGTGCTGGTTGTGGCCGACCACCTCGCGCTCGATGGTGGTCTCGCGCTCGACCACGGCACGGGCGTCGTCGGCCAGGCCGGGGTAGTCGAGACGATGGGTGATATCGAGTAGCGAGCGCCCGGTGTCCACCGGCAGCATGCTGAAAATGTCGGTGGCCCGTGGGGTGAACCAGCGGATGCACAGGTTACGGTCGACGAAGACCGTGGCGATGTCGGTCGAGGCGATCAGGTTGCTCAGGTAGTCGTTGACCTTGTCGGTCTCCTCGACCTTGGTCTTGAGCTCGTAGTTGACCGTCAGCAGCTCTTCGTTGATCGACTGCAGCTCCTCCTTGCTGGTTTCCAGTTCCTCGCTGGCCGAGCGCAGTTCCTCGTTGATCGCCTGCATTTCCTCGTTGGAGGCGGTCAACTCCTGGCTGGAAAACTCCGATTGCTCGATGGTTTCCTGCAGTTGCAGCCGCGTGCGGTGCAGTTCGCGCTCCAGGTTGCTCAACACCATGCCTTCGGACTGCTCGACGGCTGCGTTGGTGCTGGCGCTGCTATCGACTTCTACCGTCTGGAACACCACCAGCAGGCAATCGGTACCACTGGGGTCGTCCTGGTGCGGCTGGATCAGGATTTGCACGGTAGTGGGCTGTTCGTCGAGGTTGACCGCGACACTGCGCGAGGTCACCGCCTGGCCGCTGCCTTGCGCTTGCAGCATGGTACTGCGCAGGGCCGGCCGCAAAGGCGCGATGATCAGGCTGAGCAGGTTGTGGCTGAGCTCGCCACCCGCATGGCGCAGGAAGCGCCCGACACCGTCACTCATGTGCAGGATATTGCCCTCGCTATCGACCACCAGGCTGGGCGGCGTGCAGCGGGCGAGTGCGCGGTGGTGGATCTCGGCGTAGGACAATCGGCGAGTGCTACGCGCGCGGGCCGGTGGCGCGAGCGCAGGCTCCGGGGCCTGCAGGCGCGGCGGATGGCTGGTGGTCGGCACTTCTCGGGCGCGGAAGATACGGTTGCGTTTGTCCACGGCGACGAACAGCTCGGCCGCAAGGTCAGTCGACTCGGAGCTACCAAGGAATAAATGGCCGCCTGGACGCAGGGCGAAATGGAACAGACGCAGGATATCGCGCTGCACCTCGCGGTCCAGGTAGATCAGCAGGTTGCGGCAGACGATCAGGTCAAGCTGGGAGAACGGCGGGTCGGATAGCAGGTTGTGACGGGCGAACAGGACCTTTTCCCTGATTTCCTTGCGTACCCGCAAGTGCTGTTCTTCCTTGATGAAGAACTGGCGCAGGCGCGCCGGTGACACGTCGGTGGCGATGGCGTCTGGATACCGGCCGGCGCGACCGATAGCGATGGCGCGTTCGTCGAGGTCGGTGGCGAAGACCTGCACCTGGGCACTGCGCTGTTCCACCGCCAACTGTTCGGTCACCAACATCGCCAGGCTGTAGGCCTCCTCGCCGGTGGAGCAGCCCGCTGACCAGAGGCGTACCTCATGCGCGGACTCTTCGCTGGCATCCTTGTTGACCAGGCCGGGCATGACATGGCGCTGCAACGCTTCGAACGCTTCGCGGTCGCGGAAGAAATTGGTCACTCCGATCAGCATGTCGGCCAGCAGCGCCCGCGACTCCTCCGGATGGCGTTGCAGGAAGTCGAGGTAGCCGGCCAGTTCTGTCTGGCCGGTGACATGCAGGCGGCGTTCCAGCCGGCGCAGTACGGTGGCGCGCTTGTAATGGCTGAAATCGTGCCCGGTATCGCCTTGCAGCGTCAGCAGGATCTCATCCAGCAACGGGTCACTTGCCGCCGGGTCGCCTTCACGCTCTCCCAGTGGCGGCGGCAGGCTGTCGTCTTCGATTTCCGGCAGTTTCACCTGGCGCGCCGTGCGCCACAACTCGACCAGGCGCCCAGGCATTTCAGCCACCGGCAGCAGCAGGTCGACCATGCCGGTGGCCAGCGCCGCACGGGGCATGTCGGGGTGCTCGGCATCATCGGGTGCCTGCACCAGGGTCACGCCACCTTGCTCCTTGATGCGCGTCAGGCCTACGGCGCCGTCGCTACCGGTTCCCGAGAGCACGACGCAGAACGCATGGTCCTTGTGCACGTCGGCCAGATCGCGAAAGAACAGGTCGATGGCCACATGATCGCCGCGGCTGCGCTTGGCCGGAGTTACCCGCAGGTAGCCGTCGTTGGTGGACAGGCGATTGGCCGGCGAGATCACGTAGACATGGTTGCGTTCGATCGGCACCGGCTCGCTGACCTGGCGTACCGGCATGCGGGTGACAGCCTGGATGATCCGGTCGGC
Source organism: Pseudomonas sp. NBRC 111143 (assembly GCF_001320965.1). Classification (NCBI taxonomy): domain Bacteria; kingdom Pseudomonadati; phylum Pseudomonadota; class Gammaproteobacteria; order Pseudomonadales; family Pseudomonadaceae; genus Pseudomonas; species Pseudomonas sp. NBRC 111143. The sequence goes on from NZ_BCBT01000051.1 coordinate 9,751, forward strand.
CTGGCTCTGGTGGTCCGGGGAGAGGTGTAGAACCACGACGAAGGCCATGCCGGAGTCGTCCGGGGCGTGCTGGAAGAAACGACGGATCGCCTCCAAGCCGCCGGCTGAGGCGCCGATGCCGACCACGGGGAAATCCAGGTGGCTGGGGCTGAGCGCCGAGTTGTGCGGCGAGGCGAGGGACGTTTTGCTGGACGACTTCATGGCATCAGCCTTGTACGGACTGGGAAATGGCCTGGGGCGAATCGCCGGGCACTGGGCGCAGATTATAGGTTGGCGCTCACTTTGGCGATGAGCGGTTGCCCTCGAGGAGGGCCAGATGCTCGATGGCCTCCTGATAACGCTCGGCTGCCTTGCGCCGGAGCCTTTGGTAATGGTCGAAGTCAAAGGCGTCGAGCCCGACGCCTTCGAGTAGGGCAAAGGCTGCGTGGTCGAGTTCATAGGCGCTGGCGAACAGCCGGCGATTCTGCTCCAGAGCGAGCTGTTGGCAGGCGCGGGTCGTGGGCATGGGAGCTCCGGTAGGCGAGGTGGTATTCAGACCTATGACTACCGCGCAGGCAAATAAGTGCGAACGTTTTGACCGGATGGCTCAACGGGCAGCTCTTTTCGATTTTGCGACCAACGACTGTGCCCGTGGCTTGGAGGCGAATGGAAAAATCTGTACATGAAGATGGAATATCTATACATCGTGCTATCTTTGTACAGTATTAGGCCGCGCTCGAGGTCAATATGGTTCACCCTGCTCGTTGGACGTGCCTGTTCCTGCTGATCGTTGCGTTTTCGGCGACGGCGGACTGGCGCTCGCAGTTGCCCGGAGCGCAGCGGTTGGGTGCGGGTGAGTTCACTTGGTTCGGCCTGCGTCTATACACCGCCCAGCTATGGACGCTGGGGCCGGCGCTGGACTGGAATCAGCCGTTCGCCCTCGAGCTTCTCTATCACCGGTCGTTGTCCAAGGACACGCTGGTACAGGCCAGCCTCGAGGAAATGCATCGTCTCAACGCTGGCGGCATTGCGCCACAGCAACGCTTGGCTTGGACCCAGGCGCTCGAAGCGGCATTCGTGGACGTGCGCCCCGGGATGCGAATTACAGGCTTGTACCTGCCGGGGCAGGGGTGCCGCTTTTACGTCGAGGGTGAATTGAGCCGCGAAATCACCGATCCGGCCTTTGCCCGGGCATTCTTTGCCATCTGGCTCGATCCACGTGCCAGGGACCCACAACTGCGTCAGCGCCTGCTCGGGCTGACTGGCAGTGAACGAGGACGCTGAACATGTACAAAGCACTGTTGCTGGCGTTGTGTCTGCTTCTGGGCAGCTGTGGCAATGTCGGGGTCGAACGCTATGCGCAGGAGCAGCCGAAGCTCGACCTGATGGCGTTCTTCTCGCGGCCGGTACAGGCCTGGGGGATGTTCCAGAAGCGCTCCGGTGAGGTGGTCAAGCGCTTTCATGTGCGCATCGATAGCCGTCGTGAAGGTGAGCATCTGATCCTCGAAGAACATTTTCTCTATAGCGATGGCACCCGTCAGGAACGCACCTGGCGGTTGGTGCCCGACGGCCCTGGCCGCTGGCGCGGAACGGCGGGGGACGTCATTGGTGAGGCGAGGGGGGAAGTGGCGGGTAACGCGTTGCGCTGGCGTTATCAACTTGACCTGCCTGTCGATGGGCGTAGCTGGCAAGTGGACCTGGACGACTGGATGTACCTGATGGATAACGACACCCTGATCAATCGCTCGAGTATGAGCAAGCTGGGCGTGGAAATCGGCCAGATCACCCTGTTCTTCCGCCGCCTCCCGGAGGGTACGCCGTGAACCTGATCACGCTTTTTCAATGGGTCTCGACCGGCGAAGCGAAGGCGCTGGAACTGCTGTCGCTGGAGGGCGGCTTCTACCTCCTGCGTGCCTTGACCGACGCTGGGCCCGTGACTCTGAACGATGCCCACGGGCAGCCCGCGCGCGTGCGCTCCACCACCGAGCTACGCCAGTTGCTGACGGGCCTGCCAGCTGTGCCCTGCACGCTGGTGCAGCACGTGGTGCATGATGAGATGTGCGGGCAACGTGACGGCCCCATCGAACCACTGCGGGTCCCGATAACGCTGGCCAGCCAGTGGTAGGCGAAACGATGCGCCTGGGCCTGGTGCTGGGTGACCAGCTGTCGTTCGACCTGGCGAGCCTGAGCGCTCTCGACCCTGCCCGTGACGCTATCTTGATGGCGGAGGTGGAGGGTGAGGCCCGGTACGTGCCGCACCATCCACTGAAGATCGTACTGATCTTCAGCGCCATGCGGCACTTCGCTCGCTGCCTGCGCGAGCGGGGTTGGCAAGTGCACTATGTCGAGCTCGATGCGGCAGGCAACAGCGGCAGCATCGTTGGCGAGTTGTGTCGCTGGCAACAGGCCTTGGGCGCTACGCAGATCCACCTGACCGAGTGCGGCGAGTGGCGTCTGGAGCAGGCATTGCGTGATGCCGGGTTGCCGCTGGTGTGGCACCGTGACCGGCGTTTTCTGTGCTCGCGCGAAGCCTTTGCGCGCTGGGCCGGCGAGCGGCGCCAACTGCGCATGGAGCACTTCTACCGTGGCATGCGCAAGCGCACCGGCCTGCTGATGGAGCTCGATGGCAGCCCGGCAGGTGGGGCCTGGAATTTCGATGCCGACAATCGCAAGCCGTTGCCGCGTCAGCTACGTGGCCCATTCGCTGCGCATTTTGCGCAGGACGAGATCACAGCAGCGGTACAGGCGCTGGTAGGTCAGCGCTTCAGCGATCACTACGGGGCCACCGACGGCTTCGACTATCCAGTAACTCATTCCCAGGCCCAGCAGCTCTGGCAACACTTTCTAGAGTTTGGCCTGGCGGCTTTCGGGGACTACCAGGATGCGATGGCCGAGGGTGAGCCTTACCTGTTTCATGCACGCATCAGTGCGGCGCTCAACATCGGGCTACTGGATGTGCGTTGCCTGTGTGAAGACGTCGACAGGGCGTGGCGCGAGCGGCGAGTGCCGCTCAATGCAGCCGAGGGGTTCATCCGCCAGTTGATAGGCTGGCGCGAGTACGTGCGCGGGATCTACTGGCTGCGCATGCCGGAATATGCCGGGCTCAATCACCTGGGCAACGAGCGCGCGCTGCCGGAATTCTACTGGACCGGGCAAACCCGTATGCGCTGCATGGCGCAAGCCATCGGGCAGACCTTGCGGCTGGGCTACGCACACCATATCCAACGGCTGATGATCACCGGCAACTTTGCCTTGCTGGCCGGTATCGTGCCAACGGCGATTTGTGAGTGGTACCTGGCGGTCTACATGGACGCCTTCGACTGGGTCGAGCTGCCCAACACGCTTGGCATGGTGATGCATGCCGACGGTGGCTACCTGGGCTCCAAGCCTTATTGTGCGAGTGGTCGGTACATCCAGCGCATGTCCGACCATTGCGCGTCCTGCAGTTACAGGGTTGGTCAGGTAACCGAGGAGGATGCTTGCCCGTTCAATGCTCTGTACTGGCATTTTCTGATTCGCCATCGCACCTTGCTGTCGGCTAACCCGCGGCTGGCTCTGGCCTATCGTGGGCTCGATGGCATGTCGGCCAGCCGTCGCGATGCCGTATGGCAACGCGGCCAGTCGTTGTTGGCGCGACTGGATGCCGGGCAGGCAATATGAAGAAGAGCCTGTTGCCCAGCAAAGTCTGTGTGGTGTGCGGCCGGCCGTTCAGCTGGCGCAAGCGCTGGGCGCGCTGCTGGGAAGAGGTGCGCTATTGCTCTGAGCGATGCCGCAGGTCAGCGCCACGCCGCCAGGCGCAAGAGCAGGGGCAAGGTGAAGGCCCAGATGGGCGCCAGTAGCAGGCCGGTTTCCAGCGTGCCCAACGGCAATCCCACCCCGGCCAGCCTGGCGCCCGCCAGGTAAGCCAGGGGGCCGCCGATTGCGCCTAGCAGTGCACCGAGCCGCCAGTCCCTGGCGATCCATGCCAGGCTGTGGCGCATGCCACTGGCCAGCACCAGCCACAGCAGTGCCAGCCACAGGGGCAGCGGCCAGGCATCGAACGCGAATACCCCCAGCGCTCCCAGCACCGTATCGAGCAGGCAGCCGGCCAAGGTAACGCGCCACAGGGCCTTGAACTCGCCGCTGACGTCCTGGCTCAGGCGCAGGTGCACGCCCAGGCCGAGGATCACCAGCAGCAAGAGCCAGGGCCGTTCGGCACCCAGTACGCAGGCCCACCAGCCGACCTGCAACCAAAGGGCATTGGCGACCAGCCTGCCGCCGTGCATCAGGCATGGCCTGGCAAGGGCGCACGACGTGCCTGGGGCGCGGCCAACAGCAGGTGGGCAACGCCGATGGCGCGCTCCTCGAAGCCGCCTTGGCAGTAGCACAAGTAGAATTCCCACAGGCGCTGGAACGTGTCGTCGTAGCCCAGGTCGGCCAGCGCCGTGCGTGCCTGACGCAGGTTTTCCCGCCAATGCTGCAGGGTGAGGGCGTAGTCCTGGCCGAAATCTTCCATATGTACAAGGTTCAGCGCGGTGTGCCGGCTGGCGGTATCGAGCATCACGCTCAGCGAAGGCAGGGCGCCTCCGGGGAAAATGTAGCGCTGGATGAAGTCCACCGAGCGCCGTGCCTGGTCGTAACGTTGGTCGCGAATGGTGATGGCTTGCAGCAGCATCAGGCCATCGGGCTTGAGCAGCGCGGCGCACTGGCGGAAGTACACCGGCAGATAACGATGGCCTACCGCCTCGATCATCTCGATCGAAACCAATTTGTCGAAACGGCCTTCCAGGTCGCGGTAGTCCTCGCGAAGTACCGTTATGCGCTGCTCCAGGCCCAGCGCCCGAACGCGCTCCAGGGTATGGCTGTACTGCGCTTCGGAGAGCGTGGTGGTGGTGACCTTGCAGCCGTATCGGGTGGCGGCGTGAATCGCCAGGGAGCCCCAACCGCAGCCAATTTCCAGCAGGTGATCGTCAGGGCATAGCTCAAGTTTCTGGCAGATACGCTCCAGCTTGTGCACCTGTGCGTGTTCCAGTGTCTGCCCGGGATGCTCGAACTGGGCTGCCGAATACATCATGGTGGGGTCCAGTAGTCGCTCGAACAGGGCGTTGCCCAGGTCGTAGTGCGCCAGAATGTTACGCCGGGAACCGCGCCTGCTATTGCGGTTGAGCTGGTGCAACAGCCGCAGGGCAGGGCGGCCGAGGCGTGCCAGGCCGCCCTCGAGCGCGTCGAGCACTTCAAGGTTGGCGACGAACAGGCGCGTCACCCGTGCAAGGTCCGGGCTGCGCCAATAGCCGTGAATGTAGGCTTCGCCAGCACCGATCGAGCCATTGCCAGCGATCAGGCTCCAGGTGGCGTCATCGAGCACCTCCACTTCGGCCTGCAACGGGCTCTCGGTATCGCCAAAACTCCACTGCTGGCCGTGGCACAGCAGGCGCAAGTGACCGTGGCGCAGCTTACCCATCCGGGCGAGCACGGCGCTTCGTGCCAGACCGCCGAGCAACGGCGCAAGGCCGGCGAACTTGCTAACGCTCAGGGTGTGATTCGACATCATTCGTGTCCTCGCAGGAGTGGCCGAGCGCCAAGTGATTCTGGCGGGCAGTGTGGTCATGGATGGGGGTGCGCTTGAACAGCAGGCGCAGTGCTTGCCAGTAGATAGCCGAGAGGGTGCGCAGGCTCATCCACGGGAAGGCCAGGATGTATCGGTGCAGACTGGCGCGGTCCAAAGGCTGGCGCTGCAAGGCGAGGTCTGCCTTGAACACCGTACGCTCGTGTTGGTGGTTCTCCATGTGGATACGTATATGTTGCGCATCCAGGGAGAAGCGAAAGCGATAGTCCATGTCCAGTGGCATGAACGGCGACACATGGAAGGCCTTGGCCACCGTGAAGGGTGTGCCGAGGTTGTCGTGCACCGGCAGCACATAGTGGAAGCGTTCACGCCAGGGGGTGTTTCGTACTTCCAGCAGGATCGCCGCCAGGTTCGCGTCGCGGTCATGGCAGAAATAGAAACTCACCGGGTTGAACGACAGCCCCCAGCAGCGCAGTTGCGTGAGCAGGTGGACCGGGCCTTCGGGCATATGCCCCGTGGCTTGGTGGACGATCAAGCGCGCGGCCTGTGCCAACGTGTGTCCCTGCTGGGTCAGTGCTGGCAGGTAGTCGGTCTGGCGAAAGCTGAGCGGTGCTAGGCGCCAGCGCCCTAGCCAGCGTGACAGGCTCATCAGCCAGGTTTGCTCGTCCAGATCCAGGTAGAACATGCCTGTTCGATAGCGGAACGCGTGGGCGCGCGGCGTCAGGCGATGGTGGCTGATCCAGCCCAGGCAAAGGCTGCTGTTCACAGTTGCACCCCGAAATGCGCGGCCACCTTCAGCGCACTGACCACACCGTCCTCGTGAAAGCCATTTCCCCAGTAGGCACCACAGAAGTAGCTGTGCTGCTGACCTTGCAGCTCTGACTGCCGAGCCTGCGCCGCGGATGCCGCGAGGCTGTATTGAGGATGGGCGTACTGAAAGCGGGCAATCACCTGCGCAGGGTCTATCAATGCGGTCTGGTTGAGGCTCACGCAGAAGGTGGTCGGTGCCTGAATACCTTGCAGGATATTCATGTTGTAGGTCAGCGCGGCGGGAGCCTCCTGTGGGCCTCCCAGGCGGTAGTTCCAGCTCGCCCAGGCGCGCTTGCGGCGCGGCAGCAGGCGGGTGTCGGTGTGCAGTACGACATCGTTACTGGCGTAGCCGATGGCCCCGAGCACGGCACGCTCCTGTGCGCTGGGGCTTTCCAGCATTGCCAGGGCCTGGTCGCTATGGCAGGCAAACACCACATTGTCGAAGCGTTCGGTGCCGGCCGCGCTCACCACGGTTACCCCACCTTCGTCGCGGCTGACCCGGTGAACCTTGCAGTCAAGGCGGATGTGGTCAGCGAAGGGGCGGCACAGTGGCGCGATGTAGCTGCTCGAACCACCGTTGATGACCCGCCACTGTGGACGGTGGTTGACCGACAGCAAGCCGTGGTTGCGACAGAAGCGGACGAAGAACTCGAGGGGGAAGTGGAGCATGTCGGCGCGGGACATCGACCAGATGGCCGATCCCATCGGCACGATGTAGTGGTCGATGAAGCGCTGCCCATAGCCCTGTGCCTGAAGGTAGCTACCCAGCGTGGTGCTGGCATCGATACGCTGGCTGTCCAGGTCGGACAGTGCCTGGCGGTTGAAGCGCAGAATATCCCGCAGCATTCCCCAGAAGCCTGGGGAGATCAGGTTGCGGCGTTGTGCGAACAGTGTGTTCAGGTCGTGGCCGTTGTACTCAAGGCCTGTGGCCGGGTCATGCACGGAAAAACTCATTTCGGTGGGCTGTGAGGTGACCTTGAGCTGGTCGAGCAGCCGAATGAAGTTGGGGTAGGTCCAGTCGTTGAACACGATGAAGCCGGTGTCTATTGCATGGCGCTGGCCCTTCCAGACCACATCGAGGGTGTGGGTGTGGCCACCGATCCAGCGCTCGGCCTCGAAAACCGTGACCTGGTGGTTGCGTGACAGCAGATGGGCGCAGGTCAGCCCGGCGATGCCGCTGCCGATGATTGCTATACGCATGAATCAACCTTCCTGTTCATGACGGGCGAGGCGTTGCCCCAGGGCCAGACGCAGGCGCGCCGGTAGCGCACCGAGCAGGCGCAATACACAGGTGAAAAGACCGGGGAAGTTGATTTCCACGGGGCGGTGGGGCAAGCGCCTGGCGATGTGTCGGGCGGCGCGCTGCGCACTCCACAGCTGCGGCATGGGGAAATCGTTGCGGCGTGTCAAAGGTGTGTCGACAAAGCCAGGGCTGATCAAGGTGACTGCGATACCTTCGCGAGCCAGGTCGATCCGCTGTGACTCCATCAAGTAGCGCACCGCAGCCTTGGAGGCGCCGTAGGCACCGGCGCGGGGCAATGCCAGCCAGGTCACCGAACTGCCCATCACCACCAGGTGAGGGCGCTCGCCCTTGCGAAGCAGGGGCAGTGCCGATGCCAGGCAATAGGCGACACTGAGCAGGTTGGTGCGCATCACGCGCTCGACCAGCGCCGGATCGAACTGCCCCGGCTCCAGGTATTCGCAGGTGCCGGCATTGAAAATGGCCATGTCCAGCCCGCCCCAGGCCTGCTCGATCCGCGCGGCGATCGCGGCGATATCCTCAGGGTTGCCAAGATCGCCGATGGCCAGCAGTACCTGCCCAGGAAACTGTTCGGCCAGGGGTGCAAGGCGATCGGCCTGGCGTGCGCCCAGGGCCACTTGATGGCCTTGCTCCAGGAGGATGCGAGCGAGCTCGGCACCGATACCGCTGCTGGCGCCGGTCAACCAGCAGCGGCTCATGCCAGCCTGCCTTTGAGCCAGCGAATGGCGCCGCCCATGATGGGAAGGTGTTCATAAATGAGGGCGCCGGCGTCGAAATAGTCCTGGTGAAAATGCACACGGTCGCGCCAGTGCAGGCAACTGCAACCTTGCAACGAGATCTGCCGCCCGCTGGCCAGGCGTGGGTGGCGGAACTGCAGGGTCCAGCGCAGGTAACCCTGTCCGGGACTCACCTCGTCGGCGCTGAGAAAGGCATAGCGGATATCGGTGGCGTTGGCGTACAGCTGCTCGAAATAGGCTCGCAGCGCCGGCAGGCCCTGTATGTGGTGCAGAGGGTCGCGAAAAGTAATGTCTTCGCTGTACAGGTTTTCCAGCGTGCCGAGGTTAGCCCCATCGAGGCTGGCGAAGCGCTCGGCGAATTGCTGTAGGTATGCTGACATGTGGGCTCCAGGAAATCCTGTACAAAATATATTTGTTGTACAGGTATAGCTGAAGCGCCGAGATTAATCTATACAGATTGAGGGTTGTGTATAGCTTTTTTTTAGCGCTCGTCCTGGCCGAGCTGGCGGCGCAAGCGGGCCACTTCGGCCTCGAGCTCGCGCACCTTTTCTTCGGCGCATACCTGCGCTGTCACATCGCGCTGGATGCCGATGTAGTAGGTCAGCTGGTCTGCCTCGTTGTACACGGGGGAGATGGATAATTCGTTCCAGAACAGGCTTCCATCCTTGCGATAGTTGCGTAGCACCTGGCGGCAGGGGCGGCCTTCACGGATCGCATCGCGGATGCTTGCGAGGGCTTCCTGGTCATGATTCTCGCCCTGCAGAAAACGGCAATCCTGATAGAGGATGTCGTCGGCGTAATAGCCGGTCAGGCGCTCGAAAGCGGGGTTGACGTAGATGAGGATGCTGTCGTTGCCCTCTTGCTCGGCAACGACGATGCCATCGTTCGAATGCTCGACCATCAGTTGAAGGAGTTTCGCGGTGATCATAGGGCCCACCTACAGGCGTTTTATATGCGAGATGCGCAGATTGCTTCTGTGTGGAAGACCTCGGCGCCGTTGTCTGCATGATGGACCATGGAGGCTCGCCGCAGAAAGTCCATATGAGTTTAGAATGCTCGATCTCCCGGATATTCTCTGATTATGACTGACACCACCCCACCCAATTTGCTACCCATGCGCGATGTGGTCAGCTTGACCGGCATCAACCCGGTCACGTTGCGCGCCTGGGAGCGGCGCCATGGCTTGATACGCCCGCAGCGCACCGAGGGCGGCCATCGTTTGTACACCGCCCGGGATGTGCAACGCATACGCGACATCCTGCGCTGGACTGCCAACGGCCTGCCTATCAGCAAGGTCGGCGACAGGCTCACCGGCCGGCCTGAGGCGCCAGTGCAGCAGGCCTCGGCCTTCGACGAATGGCGAGACGCTGTGGTGCGTGCATCCGAGGCATTCGATGCACAGGCGTTGGAGGGGATTCATGGCCAGTTGTTCACCCTGTTCCCCAAGACCTCCGTGCTGCGCGAAGTGCTGATGCCGGTTTGGTATGAGTTGGCTTCAGGGGCTGCTCCAGGCCGGCGTAGCCAATGGCTGTTTCTCGATACGTTCCTGCGTGCCCGCTTGCTGGCGCGTCTGCACTTGAATCAGATCCCCGCGCCGCGGGTGCTGCTGGCAAGCATCGAGGGGCTGGCTGAATTCGAGGTGCTGTGCGCTGGGCTGATGTTGAGCAGCGAGCAACAGCGCATCGACGTACTGGGCTGCGGGCAGTCGTTGGAAGAGTTGCCGTTGCTCTGCACCGCCATGCAGCCTGCGGCGCTGGTGATAAAAGTCCAGGCGCCGGTGAGCCCCGCCTTGGCCAGGCGCTTGCGTACCTTGCAGATGGACATTGCCTGTCCGCTGGCCTTGGTTGGCGAGGGGTTGGCTGATTCGCTGCATGCGTTGAGCGGAATCCCGTTATGCCTGCTGGACGAGGGCGGCGTTGACGCTGCGCGCAGGCTGAGTGCGTTGCACCGTGGCGCGCTTGACCTTTAGCGGGTCTGGGCTTCAAACATGGAACTTTGCCCCACGGATTGGCTTCCCTTGTTCAAAGGCCAAGCTGAGGAGAGCAGCATGAAGAAAGAGATCCAGACTCAAAAGCCGGGGACGCAGACCGGGACCCAGGGTGAGGAGGAGCGAGACAACGACGCCCATCGTCCGGACGGATCTACCGGTACATCACATGACTCGACGGCGCAAAAAACGGCCCGTGATCATGGTCAGCACAAACGCTGAAACTGCCACCCGACAGGGTTGAGGCTCGCCACGTTGGCGAGCCTCTGGGGCGGAGCAGGGAAATCGCAGGTGAGACGTCAATTCAATGGAATTCTCGGTCCCATCGCCTGTTCTACCGGACTCAGCTCCTGGCTCATCTCGTAGCTCGGACCCCACTTTCCGGAGCAGCGAATGCCTCGAATCATTACCCCAACCACTCCTGAACACGAGATCAACGAGCACAATGCGAGGATGTTCGGCTCTCCCAAGGAACGCCTGGACTTCTACCGCCGCGAGATCCAGTACGAAACCAGCATCCTGGCCAATCGCACGGATGCCTACCTGGCGGCGCAATCTTTCCTGGTCATCGCGTTCGTTTCTTCCATGGGCAACCTCAATCAAGGGTGGGGCGAAATGTTCACCCTGATCGTGCCGGCGTTCCTTGCCTTGCTCGGGGTATTGAGCTCGCTCAACGCCTGGCCTGGCATCCGGGCTGCGTACAACATCATCGATCACTGGCAGCTCAAGCAAAGCCACCTGCTGCGCAGCGAGCCGTTGATGGGGTTGGCCTACGACGAGTCGCCGCTGTTCTCCGAGGCAGAGACCTCGCGTGCAGGGCATCGAAAATCACTGCTGTTTTCGTTACGCACGCCGTGGATCTTTCTGGTCTTCTGGGTGCTGCTGGGGAGCTACTCGGTCTACATCCAACTGGCCTGAGCGCGTCGATCCTGGACGTTCGGTTCGAATATCCAGGGCTCGACGCGGGCTGAGCGGGCGAAGTGTGCCGCAGCGCCAACCTCCGCACCGTCAGCCTTTGCTGTGCTCGTCAGACGTGGGCCCAGTGCCTCGCTTGATGCCTCGTGGGCCAGCAACGCCCCAGATCCCCAGACCCACGAGCGGCAGCGCCAGGATCAGCAGGGCCCAAGCCGCTTTGACGGCATCCGTCTTGTCGCTCCTGAACACGCTGACGATGGCCCACAGGTCGATGAGTAGAAGAATTGCCGCCACGGCAATCCAGAAGTAACTGGCTAAACCGTTCATGACCTTGCCTCCTCTACACGTAGTCAGGGCCCAGGGTGCCCGCCGCAGCGCCTGGCACGAGGATGACCTTGCGGCAGTTGTCCTGCTTCTGATCGAATATCTTGTATCCCATCGCCGCCTCCTCGAGCGCCAGGCGGTGGGTGACGATCAGTTCCGGTTGCAGGCGTCCGGCTTCGATGTGCTGCAGCAGTTCTGGCAGGTATTTCTGGACATGGGTCTGACCCATCTTGAAGGTGAGGCCCTTGTCGAAGGCGTCGCCGAACATGAAGGCGTGGATGAAGCCGGCGTACACACCGGGGACGCTGACAACCCCGCCACGGCGAACCGCAGCAATGCTCTGGCGTAGCGCCTTGCCACTGCTGCCTTCGATTTTCAGCGCTGTCATCACCGTTTCTGCAGTGCTGCCCTTGGCCTCGAAGCCGACCGCGTCGATCACGGCATCCACGCCGCGCATGCCCGGTGTCTGACGGATGATGCTGTCTGCAGGGTCGTCGTCCTGCTCGAAGTTGATGGGTATGACTCCGTAGGCTTCCTGGGCATACGCCAGGCGGTAATCGTTGTCGTCGACCATGAAGATGGTCTGGGCGCCGAGCATCCGCGCGCAGGCAGCACTCAACAAGCCCACTGGCCCGGCCCCGTAGATGGCCACTGACGAACCCTGGCCGATGTCGGCATTGATCACCGCCTGCCAGGCGGTCGGCAGAATGTCGGAAAGAAACAGCACCTTGTCATCGGCAAGGTCCGTGGGCACTTTGAACGGGCCGACATTACCTTTCGGCACCCTGACATAGTCGGCTTGGCCGCCAGGGATACCGCCATACAGATGGCTGTATCCGAACAGGGCAGCTCCTGGGGGAATGCCTTTTTTGTTGATGATCGCGCCGCGCCCGGTGTTGGTAGTCTCGCAAGCCGCGAACAGATCGTGCTGACAGAAGAAGCAACTGCCGCAGGCGATCACGAAGGGGATCACGACGCGATCGCCGATCTTCAGATTGGTAACGGCGCTACCGGTGTCCTCGACGATACCCATGAACTCGTGCCCGAAAATATCGCCCGCTTCGGTTTGCGGGATTTTGCCTCGATAGAGGTGCAGATCGGAGCCGCAAATGGCGGTGGCGGTCACCTTGAGGATGATGTCGTCTTGTTCCTGGATGATGGGATCAGGGACGTTATCGACCCTGACGTCGTGTGCTCCGTGGTAGGTCAGTGCTCTCATGAGTGTCTGCTCCTGCAAGTGCATGTTTGCGTGGTAGGTATGCAGGGGAAGCCATGACAGTCAGCAAAGTTCAGGTGAGTAAGTCCGGTGGTACTAAATACTGACTCGCTAAATAGCGGCTTCTGTTCGATCGGGGTAAGCGGGAACAGGCTGCATCCGGCCAGCACCAGCGGTCCTGATCCAATGCTCATTGGAACGTTGCGCGCAGGGCGGGCTCTCACAAAGAGGGGTATAACGAGGCCGTCATCATGAGCATCGAACGCAGCATTCCTGAACTTGAAGCCTGGTACGCACAGTACGACGACGTCAGTTACCGGCGCGAGTCGCCGGATGCCTACCACCATGAACTGGTTCGCACCGCCGAGGCGCTGCGTGACGATGGCGCCATCGACTGGGATGACTGGCTGGCGCTTAAGGCGTTGGCCGATCAGGCCCATGTCCGGGCACTGGAAGACGCCGTCCAGGCCCACGTGAACGACCCTGACGCATGAAAGCGCTGAAGATTGCCACCTTCAATATCAATGGCATCCGCAGCCGCCTGCCCGCGTTGTTGGCCTGGCTGGCGCGGGAGCAACCGGACATCGTCTGCCTGCAGGAATTGAAGGCGGCTGATCAACAGTTTCCTCGCGAGGCGCTTGAGGCGGCGGGTTATGGCTGCCTTTACCAAGGGCAACCTTCTTGGAACGGCGTTGCAATCCTGGCGCGCGATAGCGAACCACTGGAGGTCCGTCGTGGGCTGCCCGGCATGGAGGACGATCAGCAGAGCCGCTATCTCGAAGCTGCGGTGCAGGGCGTGCTGGTGGGCTGTCTGTATCTGCCCAATGGCAACCCGCAACCCGGTCCGAAGTTCGAGTACAAATTGCGCTGGTTCGAGTGCCTGATCAAGCATGCCCAGGCACTGCATGGCAGCAGCCATCCCACGGTGCTGGCGGGCGATTTCAATGTCGTGCCGACTGACCTGGACATCTACAACCCACGTTCGTGGCTCAAGGACGCGCTACTGCAACCTGAGTCACGGGCGTGTTTCGAACAGTTGCTGGCGCAGGGCTGGGTCGATGCTGTTCGCCACCTGTACCCAGAGCAGCGCATCTACACGTTCTGGGATTATTTTCGCAATCACTGGGCACGCAATGCCGGACTGCGGATCGACCACTTGCTGCTCAATCCCGACCTCGCCCCCTATCTGAAACGGGCGGGTGTGGATGCCTGGGTACGCAACGAGGCCAAGGCCAGCGATCATGCGCCGGTCTGGATCGAACTGGGCAAGCGCCGCCAGCAACGTTAGCGGTCAGCGTTTCGGTCGATACCGTCGCTCAGATGACGATGTAGTCGCTGCGCTGCAGCGTGCCTCGATGTTCGCCCTCGACCAGGTGCACATAGCGACCGTCGACCAGGTCCACCGGCAGGCAGTCGTCGACATCCACCACTGTGTCGGTGTGCGGCTTCAGCCAACCGGCTGCCATGCGTTGCTTGGCGATCTGCTTGGCGGCGGCCTTGTCGGTAGCCGTTACCAGCAAGTAGCGGTGATCCTCGCCAAACACCCCAGGTGCGTAGCCTCCCAGGTTCAGCAAGAACAAGCGCATGGCGCCGGGCGGTGGTGCGGCGTGGCCGAGCTCCACGCGATAGCCATCCACACCGTGGACTTCCCACCAGGAATCGATGTGCAAGCCTTTAGGGCTGCCGAACCAGGCGCTGCGCAACTGCGGGTAGGTCTGGTCGAGCGTGTCGGCGTGGGCGAAGACCACGTCGTGGACTTCGATGCTGGCTCGAGGGTGTCTTCCTCCGAGCATGACTACGTAGAGCATGGGTGAGCCTGTTATGAGGGTCAGGGGGCATATGGTGGCATAGCGTGTGGTTGAGTGCTCGGCGGCGTGTCGGCATTGTGCCGCTGCTCATGCGCACGAGGGTTTGTCTGATAGTTAAATAGGTTTTTTCTTAGTTTTTAGGAATCCTCCGATATTTCCGCCCGGGTATTTACTGGAAGATAGCGCTCGTGTTCAGGGAGTGGGTGCTTCTGGGTTCTATAAGTGTGCACTTAGCGTGTGACGAAACTTATTGAAATGCCAAGGACTTGCGTCAGCTCGGAAGGGCTCGCTCTTTGAAGAAAGCGCCTGATGGATGCGGGTGCTGGGTGCATTAATGCCCAGGGATGGGCATTTTCTTTATGAAGGCTTTAATGTCGCCCACCTGTACACGGTCACTGTTCGAGTTGCTCGCGCGGCTTGAGGGTATCTCGATGCATTCGTTTTTTCGGCCACTGAAGTGCGGGTATTTCATCCGGGCGCTGATATTGCATTTTGAACTTCCAGGCGATTTTTCGTCACTGGATTGGATGCCTATGCGCGAAGAGCGACTCCCTATCACAAGCAGGTCGAGGTGATGGCCTCGATTAATTATTGGATTGAAGGGGTTGGCGGTTGGTCATGAAGTCGAAAATGAATATCAAGTTTGCACCGGGCAGGCAGCGGTGGATGGGTGGTGTGCTGGTCTCGTGTGTGTTGGGAATGGGAGGCTCGCCAGTAGCATGGGCTGTGCAAGTTACCGATGTGAAGGGGCCGGCGCCGACGGCTGCGGATGATGCACGTTTGAAGGCGAACGTAGATGCATTGGCGAAGAAGTTGGAGCAGGTCACTGCGGTCTTAGGAACTCCGGCGCCTGGCGTTGCGACAGCGAGCCTTAATGCGAAATTCGCCAACCAAGGCGATGGTACTTTCCTGACAACTCGCATGTTGGCGGAACACGAAATTTCTAATATTTCGTCGGCCCTGGAAGCAGTTGGGGGGGTTCCGGCGATAGTACCGGCGGTAAAGTCGTTTGCTGATAACGTAAGAAATACGTTGGTTGGGATTGCACGGTTTGAAAAGCAATTCGACTCTCGTGGCGACTACATTGCGGAATCACTGGGAGGAGGGGCGAGTGTCCAGCAAGATATAGACGCGCCTGTGAATACGCCGATTAACGATGTTCTGAAGTTGCCAACTTTCCAGGCGGCACGCGTCGATGTAAATGGTAATGCCTTGGCGTCGCCGGCAACGAGCAATAACGTAGCCGATGCATTGATGACCGTCGGCGAAAGCGTCAAGAACACTGCCAACGCTTCCGTCAAATACGACGATGCCAGTAACAAGGCTCAACTGACCCTCAATCCAGGTGGTCAGGCCGCGCGCCTGACCAACGTCCAAGCCGGTGCACTGACTGCCAGCAGCACCGATGCAGTCAACGGCAGCCAGTTGTCGTCTTCGAACGAGCGTATCGGTCAGCTCGGCACCCAGGTTGGCGAACTGGCCACACGTACCGGCAATGACATCGCTGCAGCCAAGGCCTACACCGATGCCAATGTTGTCACGGTGCGTCAGTCCATCGAGGCGGTCCAGGACGTTGCGACCCAGACCGCGCAAGCAGCTGTCAAATACGACGACGCCAGCAGCAAGGCCCAACTGACCCTCAATCCGGGTGGTCAGGCCGCACGCCTGTCCAACGTCCAGGCCGGCGCACTGACTGCCAGCAGTACTGATGCAGTCAACGGCAGCCAGTTGTCGTCCTCGAACGAGCGTATCGGTCAGCTTGGCACCCAGCTTGGCGAACTGGCTACACGTACTGGTAATGACATCGCTGCGGCCAAGGCCTACACCGATGCCAATGTCGTCACGGTGCGTCAGTCCATCGAGGCGGTGCAGGGCGTTGCGACCCAGACCGCGCAATCGGTAAGCAAAGTCAGCGCTGAGGTGGCCAATCTGCAGCAAGGCGTGGGCGGCGCTTTCCAGACCAGTGCCCGCAGCAACCTGCGTCAGCCCCAGGCTTCGGGGAAAGACGCCGTGGCCGGTGGCGGCGCTGCTCAGGCTGCGGGTGACAACAGCGTGGCGATGGGCGCCCGAGCACGTGCCGAAGACAGTGGCACCACTGCGGTGGGGAGTGATGCCAAGGCCATTGCCAGCAACAGCGTTGCCTTGGGCGCCAACTCGGTTGCCGACCGCAGCAACACGGTCTCTGTGGGGCAAGCCGGTGCCGAGCGGCAGATTACCCATGTCGCTGCGGGCAGCCGCGGCACGGATGCCGCCAACATCGCCCAACTGACTCGCGCCACAGCCGCTGCCACCGAGCAGGCGAATGCCTACACCGACCAGCGTTACGCGCAACTGCACCGCGACCTCAAGCAGCAGGACAGCACGCTCAGTGCGGGTATTGCTGGCGCCATGGCCATGGCCAACCTGCCGCGGTCGATGGTCGCCGGCGGCAGCATGACCTCGGTGGCGGTGGGCAACTACCGTGGCGAGTCGGCGCTGGCGGTGGGTGTCTCGTATGTCTCGCCCAGCGGTCGCTGGTCGACCAACTTCAGCGGGTCCACCAACACCCGCAACGACGCTGGTGCGGCAGTGGGCGTCGGTTATCAGTGGTAATTCGTTTCGATCAACGTTGAATCGCGAGGTGGGCGGGTGTAATCGCCTGCCTCGCCGGATGGTTAGGAGTGTATGAACATGCAGATCGATGCTATAGCGAAAACGCGGGCTGCCATCAGTGAACGCCTGTTGATCACAGGTGCAACCGGTTTTCTCGGTGGTTCGGTGGCCGCTCAGCTGATCGCATACGGCTACGTCAGCCAATTGTGCTTCCTGGTTCGGGCAAGTAGCCCGGAGCAGGGATTGGAGCGTGTGCGTACCAATCTGAGCTTGCACGGTGTAGGTGAAGTCGGGCGGATGTCGCTCAACGCCGATCAGGTGATTTGTGGCGACCTGCTGGATACCTCCTGGCTGGAGCCCGAGTCACCGAGGTTGATGACGATCGATCGGGTCATCAATTGCGCGGCCGTGGCATCTTTTTCGAAGAATCCAAACATCTGGCCGGTGAACGTGGAGGGCACCTTTGCCTTTGCCAAGGCGATGAGTCGCATGCCGCGCCTGAAGCGCTTCGTGCATGTCGGCACGGCAATGAGCTGCGGCCCTGATCGCGATTCGCTGGTCAGTGAGTCCTGGCGCTTTCCGCAGGCCGAGGCACAACTGGTGCCCTATACCGCTTCGAAGGCCGAAATCGAGCGACGCATGCGTCAGGAGTTGCCTGATCTGCCTCTGGTCGTGGCTAGGCCTTCGATCGTGGTCGGGCACCGCATCCTGGGATGCCAGCCGTCGGGCAGCATCTTCTGGATGTTCCGCATGGGGCTGGCCCTGGAAAGCTTCACCTGTGATCTGGAAGAGAAGATCGATGTGATCCCGGTCGACTACTGCGCCGATGCGTTGATCAATCTAGCGCTCAAACGCCATCTGCGGCATGACCTCTATCATATCTCCGCAGGCCGCGACGCTGCCTGTACGTTTTCCGACATCGACCAAGCCTTTGCTGCTGCCTGCACGACGCAGCCGGTGGGCGAGCGCTATCAGAAAGTCGGCGTCGAGGATCTGTCGGCGCTGGCTGCCGACTTCGAGTCTCGCATCGGTCCAGGCAACCCCCGTCTGATCATGCGCGCTTTGCGCCTGTACAGTGGTTTCGCCAATCTCAACTACGTGTTCGACAACAGCCGTTTGCTGGATGAAGGCATCACGCCGCCGCCGCGTTTTACCGACTATCTTGAAGCCTGTGTTCGAACGTCCAGAGGCGTCGCGATCACGCAGCAGATGCAGTGGGACTTCAAGTGAAGAGCTGCGCGGTGTTAGCGTATGGCCATTATTCAGCCATGATAGCCAGGCGATGGCTGAACGCTTGCCGCGCGTTCGTTCAGGCGTGACGCCCACGCATCCGGACGCAAACAGGTGCTGATCATAGATGGAGCTGACATGAGCGCTTCTTCCGCCGTCATACGTGTTGCCGTGCTCGATGATCACGCTGTGGTGCGCTGTGGGGTGGTCGCGCGCATCGGCGAGGAGCCGGATATCCAGGTGGTGGGCAGCTACGCCTCCAGCCTGGAGATGATTGCCGGCTTGCGCACTGTGCCTGCCGATGTATTGCTGGTCGATTACACCCTCAGCCCGAACGTGCTCGATGGCGTTTCACTGATCCGCGCCTTAATGACCAGGTTTCCCGCCAGCGCGGTACTGATCTTTTCTTCGCACTATGAGCCGGCGATCGTCAGCCTGGCCATGCGTGTGGGCGCCTGCGGATTCGTCGGCAAAACCCAGGACATGGCCCATATGATCAGCGGCATCCGCACCGTGGCCAGAGGCAAGACCTACATCGACCCTGATATGGCCTACCGCCTGGTGGAGGTCAGCGTCAATTCGGCCCTCCAGCGAACACCGACGCCCTCGGTGGAATGCAGCGCGGTGCGAGTCGAGGGGGTGCGGCTGTCAGCCAAGGAAAGCGAGGTCATTCGTTGTTTTCTTGCAGGCCTTACGGTCAGTGAGATCGCCCGTAAGTTCGAGCGCAGTGAAAAGACCATCAGCACCCAGAAATGGTCGGCCTTCCGCAAGTTGGGTGTGACCTCGGATGCCGAGCTGTTCAACCTCAAGCATAGGACGGGTGCCTTTTGAAGTGTCTGGCGCTGCTCAGCATGGCGGCTCTGGTGAGCTTGGCGCCGTCGGTGGCCGCGCAGAAATTCATATTGAGCGAAGAGGAGCGTGCCTGGATCCAGGCCAACCCGGTAGTCAGAGTCGCAGCCGACCGCAACTGGATGCCGATCGAGTATCTGGAAGACGGAGAAGTCAAGGGCCTGGCGGGAGAGTTGCTCGCCTTTATCGAAAAGAGCACGGGGTTGCGTTTCGTCCCGGTACCTAGTAGTGACTGGTCCTCGGTGGCCGGCCTGCTCGAACGGCGTGAGGTGGATATGGTGTCGTCGCTGGTGCGCGATTTTGCCCAGCCGACTTTTGCCGCACTGGTCAGCGAAACCCGTACTTACTACATCGGCAATACCTTCATTTTCGCGCTTGAAGACAATTCGATGATCTTCGATGTCAAGCAACTGGAAGGTCGGGTGGTTGCCGTCAAGGGCGGTGGGGAATACGAGGCCAGGGTCCGCGCGCTATATCCGGGAATAATCATACTGGCGACCCGCACTCCCGAAGACTCCCTGATTGCAGTGATAGAGGGGCGGGCCGATGCAGCCATGGGCGTTGGGCAGACGATGCTGCCTTACCTGCGCAGGAAGTACGACGGATTGCTGCAGGTGTCAGGAGGTATCGCCAGCCTTCCAGTAGAACTGACGATGGGTGTACGGCGCGACCTGGTGATTCTGCATGGGATCATCGACAAGGCGCTCGCTTCGGTCAGCGCCGAGCGCGCCTATGAAATGGAGGAGCGCAGCTTCGATTACGCCACCTACGGTGCGCCGACGCTCAGGGTGATGTTCAGCTATTACGGGCCAATTCTTGGAGTGCTTGTCGTCAGCCTTCTGCTGATCCTCTTCTTCGCCTTGCATGCCCGCAAGGAACGGCGCGAGGCGATCCGCAGTGAAAGTGAGAAAAAGATGTTCATTGCAGTACTGACGCATGAAATACGTACACCGATGAACGCCATCATTGCGTCCATCGAGTTGCTGGGGCGCGGCGAAGAGCTTTCAGCCGAATCGCGCCGTTTGCTGGACCTGGCCAGAAGCGGGTCGGAAAACCTGCTCTATCTGCTCAATGATGTGCTTGACGTTTCAAAGCTGGAAGCTGGGCGCCTGCAGCTTGACCCTGCGCCGGTGGACGTCATGCGCCTGGTCGGTTCGGTGGTCGACTTGCTCGCTGTAAAGGCATGTGAGCAAGGGCTGACGCTGGAGTTGGTACAGGCATCTGGCATCCAGCAGTGGCTGATGATGGACAAGGTGCGGATGGAACAGATTCTGCAGAACCTGATCAGTAATGCGATCAAGTTCACGGCGGCGGGTGGCGTGAAGGTGACGGTCGGGCTGAATACCGAGGCTTCATCACCGGGGATGGGTGAGTTGCAGATCCAGGTCATCGATACGGGTATCGGCATCGATTCCCATAGTCTGGAAAAACTGTTCGAGCCCTACACACAAGCTTCGGGCTCCGCCAGCCACCGCTCTGGCGGTACCGGACTGGGTCTGTTGATCTGCCGCCAACTGTGCGAGCTGATGGGCGGGGCGATCGGGCTGTCCAGCGAGCCCGGCAAGGGCACAGTGGCCACGGTGGTGATCCCCTGTGAGCTGCATGAGCCCTCAATGCATCACGCTGCACAAACAGTTCCCGAAGCAGGCGCATTCCAGGTGCGTCAAGTCGAGCAGGCTCTGCAAGTCCTGCTGGTGGAGGACACGCCCGCCAACCAGATCGTGTTGCAAGCACAGCTGGAGGTTCTGGGCTGTCACTCGATGCTTGCACAAACCGGGGGCGATGCGTTGCTGGCACTTGAGCAGAACCGCTTCGACATCGTGCTGCTCGATTGCCAACTGCCGGATATCACCGGCTACGAGGTAGCTCGTCGCTGGCGACAGGCAGAGGTGGTGAGCGGCGCGACGCCAACACCTATCGTCGCAGTGTCGGCGCAGAACGACGCGGCACATACGATCGCCTGTTTCGACGCGGGGATGAATGGTGTGCTGGGCAAGCCGATAAGGCTGGGCAAGCTCAGGGACACGCTTGCGCTATGGGCTGACATGCACATCGCCGAAGCGTTCGAGGACGCTCTGTCGGTCGGTACTCTGCAGGCAGCAGCCGATTCGCTGCAGATCGATGTAGACGCACTGGAGGCGGCGATCGAGGGGTACGACAAGGAAGCAGCGCTTTATCGCGCTCATCGATTGCTCGGTGCCTGTGCAGTACTCGGTTACCCCAGGATGATTCTTTGCCTTAAAGATCTTCAGTCTCATGTGCAAGTAGAGCGTTTCGATCAGGCCGGCAACGACGTGATGCATCTTCGCAAGGTACTGGCGGAAAAGATCGCCCGCTGACACTTTTAAAAACAATACACCGTTCCAACCCATCGCTGATTCGACGCTGGCCATTATTGGCCGGGCGGGTGCGTGCGCGCGCAATTTGATTAACTGAGTGTATGAAAAGAGGTCATTGATGAAGATCACAGTTTCCAAGGGGATGGCGATTGCATTCGTCATATTGTGCAGCGGTTGTAAAACGATGGATCAACGATTGGATGAGTGTCAGGCGTACGGTGTAAGCCGGGACGTCTGTTATCAAGCCGAACGTGATGATATGCGCAGCGAACGTGAACATGCCGGTGAACGGTTTGACCGTGCGGTACGGGATGCAGAGAACGTCAAGAAACGCCGCAAGCATTCAAACTGAACCAGCCATTCGTCGAGGCACCGCAACGTGATCTGGGATAACAAACTCTTTCTTTGCATAAGTGCACTGATCTTCATGCTGCTCTGCACGGAGTGGTTGCACAGCTCGCACCTTGAGGAGGGTGCGCCATCTCAAAGTAAAAGTTACGAGCAGCCATTCGACACTGTGCCGCTGGTGAGCGTGCACATTGCCGGTAAGTATTACAACTTTCTCCTCGACAGTGGTGTCCCGGTGGTGCTCCTTGACAGGCAGTTGGCTCGTCAGGTCACAGTGCCCTTGGACACCCGCACCCTCGTCGACAAGACCGTGTACCAGGATCTCACCAAACTTCAGGGTACGCGTGGTGCGGTGGATCCTTCCCGGTTCGACCTTATCAAGCCCGTCGCTTTGAAACTGGGGCCATTCTCGCTTGTAGGCCAGGATGTCTGGGTGTCTACGGATCTATCTCCGCTGAGTGAGGCGATTGGCGTGCAGGTCAGCGGGATACTGGGTGTGGACACGTTCAGGCAGTTCAGTTGGGATGTGTCCAACGAAAAAAAGGTCATCCAGATTACTCAGCGTCCGCTTGAAGTGAGTGCGTTCGATGAGTGCATTGGTTACTCCGATAAATACGGTTCACAGCCGGAGCTCTTGTTGGCAATGGGTGAGCAGCAGGTGCTCATGCCCATTGATACCGGTGCGTCGAGGAGCTATATCGCCAAAGAGCTTGTCGATCACCTGAGCACGGAGAAGGGGGCTCTGCAGGTGAATCCGGGTATGGACGTTGTCGCCAACGCCAACGGAATCTCAGAGTTGTCGCGTTATGTGGTCAATGCCGTCACCCTTAACAATCAGCCACTGGGCATGATGGAAGTGCACGAAGTGCCTGATCGATATGGCGCGGGCATGGATGTGTTGAGTCGCTTCAGTCGCTATGCCTTCATTCCATCGAAGATGATGTTTTGCTACAGCGGACTCAAGCCAGTAGATCCCTTGCCGCTGGCCTATCGTGACATACGGATAAAAGTGCGAGATGGGCAAATCACGCTCGATTACAACACGGTTGACCAGTTGAGGGAGTCGAGTTTGCTCAATGGAGATGTGATCAAGCAGGTCAACGGTCAAGTGTATGTGCCACGTCAAATAGAGACGGTGAGAAATCTATTGAAGACGACCCCGCCTGGAAAACTCAATTTGCACATTCTTCGCAGTCATCAGGTTATGCAGGTCGATTTATAACGCTTGGGCGTGCGGGCGTTGGCAGGACAATTGAAACTGCGTTAACAGTCACCTGACCACGGATCATTTGCCCATGTAATACGTGAGTGCTTATCGTGGGGCGTGTGCAATCCCGATCCAGGTGACGCAGCCCGCCCCGGGGAGACAGTAACCACAGGTGCGGCACCGATAATAACGTCGGCGAATTATTACGAGCGCAGTGTCGCGCAACAGTCAATGAGTCGTGAGCGGTTAATGAATTACCTGATTCGAAAAGATACTGGTTTACCAAGGGTACAGGGTGCACACCTGGCCAATCTGCATACCTTTCTGATTGCCGCCCGGCACCTGAGTTTTTCCAAGGCAGCCGATGAATTGTTCCTGACCGCAAGCGCTGTAAGCCATCGGATTGCCCGACTGGAGGAAGGGCTGAAGCTGAAGCTGTTTCATCGGTTGCCCCGCCAGGTAAGCCTGACGGCCGACGGCGAGCGGTTCTACCAGATCATGCAGAACACCATGGATGCGCTAGACCAGGCCATGCAGTCACGCGCCGATGAACAGGTGCGTGGGCAACTGAGCCTGTATGTGCGTCCTTCCATCGTGCAGTGCTGGCTGATCCCAAGGCTCGCGGGCTTCGTAGAGCAATACCCTGATGTGCAGCTGGATATCCGCGTGGGTAATGAGCAGGTCGACTATCGCACCCGCAGCGTCGACCTCGTGCTGTGTTATTCCGACGGTGATTACCCCGGGCTTGTGAGCAGCCGAATCATGGCCGAGCGCATCGCGCCGGTCTGCAGCCCCGAATATGCCCGCCGCCATGGCCTTGATGGGCGGATGGACGAACTGCAGCGCTGCACCCTGATCCATGACTGCGCCGCCTGGCACAACTCGTCTTTCGACGCCGAGTGGCAACTGTGGCTCAGGGCGGTAGGCAGCGAGGCCCCGTTGAGCTCGCGGTTCCTGACTTTCGACCGTTCCGACCTGTGCATGCTCGCGGCGATCAATCACGCCGGTGTGGCGATAGGCCGCGAACAGTTGGTCAAGAACGCTTTGTCCCGCGGGGAACTGATAGCGCCCTGGGGCAGTTTCCAGCAGGCCAACGATTACGCCTATTACTTGGTGCATCCACCCTTGGATCCGCTGCCAAGGCGTATGCAAGTGCTGGTCGACTGGTTGAAGCAGCATGCCTTTGCGTGAGCGGCCGGCCGACCCTTTCCTTGAATTTGATCCAGACGGAGGTAGACCGATGGCTTCAGAAAATATCCTGGCACTTGCGCTGGTCATGGCGAGCCTTTCGGTCATGTCCGGGCAGTCCGCGTCCAAGCCCTCTGCGCTGCATGCAGGCGAAAAGTCTCGTGCAGCTACCGACGTGGTGGAAGGGGGAGATCACTTTCTGTACTTCGAGTCCGACCAGGCCACTTTGAGCCAGGACGATCTGTACGACCTGCAAGCCTTGGGTTGGCAACTGGCGCAAAACCCAGGTCAGCGGGTGTGCATCAGAGGCCACGCCGATCAGTTCGAGCAGTACGAGCCCAGCGTGGCGATATCGCGTGCCAGGGTGCAGATGGTCAGGTATGTCTTGCTCAAGCAGGGGGTGCAGGCTCAGCAGATCGTCACACGGGCGGTCGGTAATCGCCTGCCTATCGAAACCCGGCCAGATGAGCGTCACCAGCAGGTAAACAGACGTGTGGGCGTGACGTGGTCCGAACCGGGCCGGGGAGTGGCATGCCAATGAGACCGGTTGTCACTGCGGGGTCGGCGTGCACCGGGCTGTTGATCCTTGTACTCATGTACACCGTGGTCGTGTCGCTGCGTCAGGCCGTCATGCCAGAGCAGGACGCTGCCGGTCCCGGGCTGAAAGAGCAGGCCCCTGCGTTGAGCGAGGTCTGCGAGCGCCTGGACGGGCATGCCTTTGCAGCGTTGGGTACACGGGTGACGCGCGATCTGCAACGTATGCTCGCCGAGCAAGGCTACTATCGGCAGCCGCTCGATGGGTGTGTCGGCAGTGCAACGCAACAAGCGCTCTACCGCTATCAGCGTGACAACGGTTTGGCCGCCACGGGTGCAATCAATGCACCTACCCTGACTCATCTGGGGATCCCGGTACCTGCGTGGTTGTTGCACCACAAGGAAGCGCCCGCCACGCCGGATAGCGCTCAGTCGCTCAGCAGCAGCTCGACAACGCCATGAGACCTGCGCAAGCTTCGAGCCCCTGGCGGTTCCGCGTTGCGGTCACGTTGGTGGTGCTGCTGTCGGCAGTCTTGTGCGTCAGGCTGTTCCAGTTACAGGTCTCGGGCAGCGCCTTCCTGATCCAGCAGGGCGACTCCAGAAGCCTGCGGCATCTGCAGTTGCCGGCGTCCAGAGGCGTGATCACCGATCGCAGGGACCAGCCGCTAGCGGTCAGCACGCAGGTCACCACGCTCTGGGCGGACCCGCGGATGCTGCAATCGCAGCGTACACGCTGGCCGGAACTCGCCAGGCTGTTGGACATGGACCCGGCGAAGCTGAACCGGCAGTTGGACGACAATGCAAAAAAGGCGTTCGTCTACTTGCGCAGACGCCTGCCTCCTGATGAGGCCCAGCGACTACTGGACAGCCTGAAGAACGCGGGCATTCAGGGTGTCGCCGGGCTGGAAGAGTCCCAGCGCTTCTATCCGGCCGGCGCGACAGCCGCGCACATCACCGGCTTCACCGATGATAACGATCAGGGCATCGAAGGTGTCGAGCTGGCATTCGATAGCGCGCTTCAAGGCGTGCCAGGCATCCGCCAGGTGATCAAGGACCGCAAGGGCAATCTCAGTAGCGATCTTGGTACCGTACGTCCCGCGCGGCCCGGCCAGACGCTGAAGCTGTCGATCGACATGCGTCTGCAGTATTGGGCCTTTCGCGAACTCAAGCGTGGAATCGAACAAGAGGCCGCAATGGCCGGCTCCGCTGTGGTAATGGACATCCGCTCCGGTGAGTTGCTGGCGCTGGTGAGCTTGCCGACCTACAACCCGAACAATCGCGCATCGTTGCCCCGTGAGGCCATGCGCAATCGTGCACTGACCGATGTCTTCGAGCCGGCGTCGTCGGTAAAGCCATTCGCCATGGCGGCAGCGCTCGAAAGTGGCCGCTGGAAGCCTACGGATACCGTGGACGTAGGTGACGGTACGCTCAAGATCGGCCGTTATACCGTGCGCGATGTATCAAGAAGCCAGGGCAGGGTCCTGGGCTTGAGTGATGTCTTGCTGCGCTCCAGCAACGTCGGCATGAGCAAGATCGCCTTCGATATCGGTGGAGAGCGGATCCATTCTTTGCTGAGCAGGGTCGGCTTTGGCGTCGATACGCAATTGGGTTTTCCGGGCGAACGGGCCGGAGTCCTGCCTGCGTATCGGGTCTGGAACCCTGCAGAAACCGCCACGCTGTCTTATGGCTATGGCCTGTCGGTCACCGCGGTCCAGCTGGCGAGGGCATACGCAACGCTGGCCAACGAAGGGCAGTTGGTGGAACCGACGCTTGTGGCCCGGCAGCCATCGCAGGGCAGTGAGCAAGTGTTACCTGCCGATGTGGCCAAAGCGATCACCCAGATGCTGACGCGTGTGGTGGAGGCCAATGGTGGCACCTTTCGCGCGCGAGTCCCTGGCTATCAGGTAGCCGGAAAGAGCGGCACCGCCCGGAAGACCGCCGCCGATGCTCGTGGCTATCGAGCCAATGCCTACCAAGGCATCTTCGCCGGATTCGCTCCGGCAAGTGCACCTCGCTTCGTGGTGGTCGTGGTCATCGACGAACCCAGCAAGCGTGGCTATTACGGTGGCCTGGTGGCGGCTCCCGTATTCAGTCGGATCATGGCCGCGGCGCTGCGGTTGAACAATGTCCCTGGCGATGGCTTGCGGCCAGCGGTGCAGTAATGAAGCCCAATCATGTACTCAACGGAGGTAACCATGCCGACGATCGCCCCTGGCGGCAGCGTCAAGACCATCTTCCTGCTTGCTCTGCTCGCATTCATGGCGACAGGCTGCAACCAGCCCGGCGACTCGCGTGACCGGGTAGATCTGGCGCTCAAGCCTGTGTTGAAGGTCGAGACCCGGAACGGCCTGGTCGTGCCAGTGACCATCGGCGGTCAACGTTACAGATTCCTGCTGGCGACGGGTTCGAATTTCACCATCCTCGACCAGCGGCTTGCAGGCGACCTGGTCTTGGATATGGCCCCGAGCGAGATACCGGAAATCTATCGTGAGGGCGTATCGACCATCAGAACCACTCTCGGCAGCGACCGGCTTGGCGTCGCTCATCCCTTGCCATTGCAGATTGGTACGCAGACGGTCATTGGAAGTG
The DNA here is from genome assembly GCF_001320965.1 of Pseudomonas sp. NBRC 111143. Classification (NCBI taxonomy): domain Bacteria; kingdom Pseudomonadati; phylum Pseudomonadota; class Gammaproteobacteria; order Pseudomonadales; family Pseudomonadaceae; genus Pseudomonas; species Pseudomonas sp. NBRC 111143. The sequence continues at coordinate 37,209 of NZ_BCBT01000051.1, forward strand.
ATCCGTGGCTGACCTTGGATCTTTCCGCCTATGAGCAGCTCATGGGCGTGCGAATCGATGGTCTTTTGGGAATGGATACCTTCAGGCGTTTCAACTGGATCGTCGACAACCTCGAGCAGACGCTGCTCATCGCCCAAGGCACACCGTCGCTCTCCGAATACGACCACTGCAGCGGCTACAGCGACAGTCACGGCAACTCCCCGACGCTCTGGTTCAACTATTCAGGACAACCTGTACCGCTGCAATTGAATACGCTCCTCGAGGAAAACTCGCTGCCGGAGCAAGCGGCTGAAAAGCTCAGGAGCCTGGGTGGCCGGGTGACGGATCTAGCCATCGAAGGCGGGATGACCGTGCCTCTGAATGCCAAACTCTGGGCGGACTTTCGGGTGGACGGGCTGGAGATGGACGACTGGCCCGTGGGTGAGGTGCTCTTCGCCAGCTCTACCGATGACGAACAGGGGGTCGGCTTGGACTTCCTGGCGCGGTTCGATCGCTATGCCTTGCTGCCGTCCGACATGCTGTTCTGCTTCAACGCACGCGCTACCGCTCGACGGTTGTAGGTATCGACAGAGCAGCCTATCCACGGTGCATGCTCTGCGCGCATTGCGCCCTGATTATTCACGCTCTTTTCGGAGGCATCCTAAATACAGGATGCCTTGATATTTCAGAAAATCGACGAACCCAGATTCGGCGTTCGGCGCGTCGCCGTTTATTCATGATGTGTGCGATATCAGGAAGTAACAGCTATGTTCAAAACTATGGATCTCGGTAACTTGGAAGTCGATGGAGTTTTCTGTATCAGTATTCGGGAACGTTCAGATCGTCGGTCGCTCTTCAACAGCGAGTTTGCCTGCAGCCAATTACCTATCGAATTCCTGCTGGTAGAACGTGACAGTGAATGCCCGGAACGCGGCTGTTTTACTTCTCATGCAGCCTGCGCCCAGTTAGCGTTGAAGCGGGGTTACCGGCGAGTGCTTATTCTGGAAGACGATGCGACGCTGGTGCCGTTCAAGTTGACTCAGGTGTCCCAAATAAACGCGTTCCTGAGCCGCCATGAGCCAGAACTTTTCTACTTGGGCGCCAACCTTGGCAAGGTCTGGCTTACCTGGTGCCGGGGAATCGCACGGGTCCGTGCCAAGGGGACACATGCGTACATCTTGTCCCGCGTGGGTTGTGAGCGTCTGGTGAGTCATGCCCCCTATGCGGGGGAGGCGATTGACAAGGTTTTCTCGAAGCGATTCAAGGCGTTCATGGCGTTCCCGATGTTAAGTCAGCAGCAGTCGGAAAACCTGGCCCCCAGCGACATCGTCACCTCTCGCTCACTGGATGGAACCTATCCCGACGACGCCTTCTGGAAAGCCAACTGGCGAAAGCAATACATCCAGGTGCTTAAGAATATCGGCAAGACGCTGCTGTATCGGGATATGTAGGCCAATGGCCCAGGCGCTGTCGACGACAGCGCCTGGGCCATTATTGGGCTGGCTTTCAGAAGTGCGTAGGTGAAAGGTGGCGAGCCTTGACTGGTTGGTCGTCATTGGAAATGGTGACTTCCACGCGACGGTTTTGCGCACGGCCAGTGCTATCGGCGTTGTCCGCCACCGGGAAATCCTCACCGTAACCCCTGACCACAATGCGCCGTGGGTCGACCCCTGCGCGCACCAAGGCTGCCTGGACGCTGGTGGCCCGGCGATCGGAGAGCTTCAGGTTGTAAGGCGCAGGGCCTTTGCTATCGGTGAAGCCTTCAACGATCACCTTGCGCTCGGGATTTTCATTCAGGTACTGCGCGAGACGCTCGATGTTGGCGTGGGCACTGGTCCTGAGCGAAGCTTTGTCGAAGGCGAACAACACATCACCGAAGGTGATCACGGTGCCGCGTGCTGTCTGCTTGGCATTGAGACTTTCGCGCAGCTTTCGAATCTGCGCCTCGCGGGCTTCGAGTTTGGCCTGAGCACGCAGGGCGCTGGCGTTCCTCAGGTCTGCTTCGGCAACACGCAGTGTCACTGTCTGCCTTGCAACCTCTACCCGCTGGTTACCCAGATAGGCCAGGTGACTGACTTTCTGTTCGTCTTCTCCATCGAGGTAGGCCAGGTCAGCCTGGTCCAGAGCTTGCTCGGCCTCCTTGGTCTCGACGGCGGCGACCTGGCTTGCCTGCGGATCGCTCTGCAGCGTGGCGAGGTTCACGCGTGCCTGCTCCAATTGAGCGTTGGGCGCGTGCGAGCAGCCAGCGATAGCGCCCAGTGTCAGCAGGGCGGGGATCAAGATGGTCTTTTGCATGAATGCAGTTCCTTTCAAACACAATAGATAGGGCGCTGTTTAACGGGCGCTGCGCATGGCCTCGCCGAGGACGTCCTGGGCACCGCGCTTGGCGTCACTTGCCGCCTTCACAGCCTTGGCGGCCTGGGCTTTGCGCTCTGCAACCCTGGCGTCCCATTCGGCTTGCTCGGCAAGCCTTCGGGCCTCGCTGTTGTCAGCACCGTGCATGGCGATCGCCGCCTGCTTGAGCTTGTCCTGGGCCGCGCGCATCTCGATGGCGGCAAACTCGGTACCCCCTGCGCCGACGGCGGCGTCCACCTGGGACTGGGCGACAGCGTACTGGGCGCTCGGTGAGTCGCTGGCGCAACCTGTGAGCAGGGCGCAATATCCCAATGCCAATATCAATGTGCGCTGCCTGCCGATAAGTACATAGGGCTTTATCATGGCGAATTATTCCTTTACGAGAGTTCAATGTGTGCAGAGGAATCATGCGTGCCGTAAGTTGTAGTTGTTCGGGATTGCTGAAGTTCATCTTGCGCAAAAAACTATAAGTACTGCGCGTTAGCGGGTAAATACGTGATATTTGCTCATGTTTGGCGTGATGGTGGTTAAGGCGTTATCGGATGCGCAGGCATCACGCTATCGATGATGAGCGATCATTTGGCAAATTACTGTCGTTTAGGTTTTTATCGGGTGCATCCATGCCCTGTTCGATAATCTGGAGACCTGATGAAGTCTTGCGTGACACCCACGGCGCGTTTTCGCAACCACCTGAGTATGGCCGCCTGCAGCGCCACGCTGTTGATCCTGAGTCAGGCGGTACTTGCCGGCGGCGCTAATGTGTCTGCAAAGGCTTATGTATTGATTGACCCCGATGCGAAACAGGTGCTCGCGCAAAAAGACGGGAATCGGCGATTCGAACCCGCCTCCACCACCAAATTGATGACGGCGCTGCTGGTATTCAAGGCGTTGCGTGCCCAGCACATCGACCTGCAGCAAAAGGTGTTCATCAGTGGATCTGCCTGGAAACAATCGGGCACGACCATGTACCTTCACGCCGGCATGGAGGTCACCGTGGACGATCTGATCAAAGGCCTTCTGGTGCAATCAGGCAACGACGCGGCCTATGTATTGGCTGAGGTGGTGGGCGGTACGGTCGATCAGTTCGTGATCATGATGAATGCCGAGGCGCAACGCCTGGGTATGCTCGATACCCATTTCATGAACCCTGCTGGCCTGCCTGAAGAGGGCCACCTCAGCAGCGCCGTCGACCTGGGTGCCTTGGCGCTGGCGTTGGTGAACGGATTTCCTGAATATGCGCACTATTTCGCGATCAAGGAATATCACTATCCCGGAACGCCGACGGCCAATCGCAAGAATCGTAATCCATTGCTGTTCAGCGATCCGAGCGTGACGGGCATGAAGACGGGCTACACAGCGGCAGCAGGTTACTGTCTGGTGGCGACTGCACAGCGGCGAGTCGATGCCACGCATGAGCGCGGCATGCTGCTGGTGCTGCTGGGGGCCGAGAATGAAAAGCGCAGGGCCGAAGAGGCGGCGGGCCTGATCAGTTGGGGCTATCGCGCCTTCGAGCAGGTGCAGGCAGAGCAAGCCGTGACATCTTTCGATCCCATCAAGGTCTGGAAGGGCATGACCAGTCACGTGGAAATTGGATTGCAGGCGCCGGTGACGCTTTCAGTACCTACCGGACAGCAGGCGGGCCTGAGGAGCGAGGTGGAGTATTTCGAGCCGATCATCGCGCCGGTCGAGCAGGGTCAGCAGGTAGGTGTGGTGCGTTGGAGTCTGCTGGGCGGCCTGATCAGAGCCGAGCCGATCATCGCGCAGCATGCCGTACCCGAGGGCGGATGGTTGAGCCGGGCGTGGGGGAGTCTGTGCCTTTGGTTGCACGGCTTGTTGGAGTGAGGCTCGTGGAATGTTGTTAATGCCGGGGACATGTGCACGACGGGTCACCTTAGGCGATGCGTGATCTGCCCCAATGCTGTCAGGCAACTCGTTAGTGTTTCGCAACTGATACTCATGTTTTCGACCTGGCAGGCTCGGCTGTACGGACGGCGCTAGCTTTGGCGAGGGGCAATATAAGAATCCTCCTATATATTGGAGGGTGGGTGCAACTTCAATATTTCCAACCAGTTGAGTCGGGTGGTTGGAATGCTGAGTAAAATTAAATTTGATGTTGACGCTATTTATTGCATTTCGCTCGATGTGCGCAGCGACAGGCGAGAGTTATTCAGGCGCGGGATCGGTGAGCGACTCGGCCAGCAAGTGATCTTCCACATCGCGCAAAAGGACAGCAACCCACAGCGCGGCTGCTATTTGTCTCATCAGAAACTTGCCCAACAAGCGCTCGATGAGGGGCTCGACAGGATTCTCATCTTTGAGGATGACGCGAAATCCTACGACTTCAAGGCGGGTCGTGTCGCGTGGATAAATCGTTTCATGCGCACGCGACGCTTCGAATCCTTGCACCTGGGTTACAGCATGGGTCGAACGTGGCTGACGTGGTGCCCCTTCATCGCGAGAGGGCGCGTAGTCGCTCTGCATGCCTATGTGCTTTCGCGAGCGGGTTGTGAGATTTTGGCAAAAACTCCCTATGCCGGTATCCCTGTGGACGTGATGTTCAAACAGCGGGTTCGGCAACACTGCGTATTTCCGATGATGTTCCGCCAGCATTCCGCTAGCGAGGCGAGCAGTGATATCGAGGGGGTGATCAAAAACGAAGATGAATGGTGGGAAAACAATTGGCGAAAGCACTGGCGTTCGCCCATAAAAAACTTCTGGCGCACACTATTGCGGCTTGACTTTTAAGTCGGGTGACGTTGTGTGGATGTCGACAAGCAGCGGTATTTCGGAAATCTCACTGGCACCGTATTCAGCTTGGCAGGGTCAAGACTATCTAGCCAGGCGTGGGCGTTTTCGGAAGTCATGCTGGCGCCTACTCTTGACTCGATTTCCTATACTTGAATGAGAACGTACAATGAAGCCGTCCTTGAAAAAATGCACTCTCGACGCAAAATCATTAACACAGCTCGCCCTGGCACCCCTGCTGGCCGCATTATCGAGTCACGCAAATGCAGCGAATAACTCTAGTGGGTGGGAGCAGGATTATGTTGACGTACCTGCCGCTCGCGAACTAGAACTTTTCGGTCGCGGAGTCGACGTGGGTGTCATTGATCGCGGGTTTCTTCCGCAGCACCCTGCTTTTTTCGGGCTGGATATTCGACCACTGATCAACCGTACCATCATCAATGACATGGCGTTTGACTCGGATCTCTCAATTCCGAAATTCGGTACAGACAAGAAAACCGGACTGCCCACGATTGAAAGTCATGGGGCGAGTGTTAGTGGAATTATCGCATCGCGCACAGAAAGCCTTGGTGCGTTCACATTTGTAGGTGGCGTTGCGCCTGAGTCTCGACTATTTCAAACAGAGGTGGGAGAAGTGGATGAAGATGAGGATGAGTCGGATGACAATGCAGAAGAACCCCCATCCTCCTTGCTGACGCCCGGAAAAGAGGAATACTTTTACGGCGCACTGTCCACACTTCAGCAGAAGGCACCCTCGATTAGAATAATCAGCAATAGTTATAATGATGACCCTATTGGCGAGACGCCCGAATCGGTCGATCTGGCGTACTCAAGAATAGACCCCGCCGCTAAGCACCCCTTCATTGACGAACTCGTCAGTGGCGTGAAAAGTGGGCGCCTATTCACATTCGCTGCAGGTAACGAAAGTAACGTTCAACCTGGGTTGCTCGCGACATTGCCTCGATATAGGCCAGAGCTGGAGAGTGGCTTTCTGAGCGTGGTTGCAGTTGGGGCAGACGGAAGGTTGACGGACTATTCAAATGAGTGCGGTGTTTCAAGAGGCTGGTGCTTGGCAGCTCCAGGCGACCTGTATGTGGTGGGCGCGAGCGTGAGCGGCGAGCGTAATGTCGAGTATGTTTATGAGCCGAGTAGTGGAACCTCTTTTTCAACTCCGCTGGTGAGTTCAGGTGCAGCATTGATTGCTGAGCGGTTTCCTTATCTGAGTATGGCGCAGGTAAGAATGACGTTGCTCACGACGGCGTCGGATCTTGGCAGTCCTGGTGTTGATAACGAATTCGGTTGGGGGCTGTTAAACCTGGGAAAAGCAATCAAGGGGCCCGCGATGCTCTTTGCCGATCAAACCGTGACGATGAACCCCACCGCGCTTCGCTGGAGTGATCGTGACGTCTGGAGTAACGACATAACGTCTGGCGGCCTACTTACCAAAAGCGGTGCAGGTGCTTTGACCCTTGCAGGCAACAACCGTTTTTCTGGTGTTGCTGTAGAGCAGGGCGAGTTGGCGCTTGACGGTACCAACCAGTTCTCTACAACCAGCCATGTTCGCAGTGGGCGGCTGGTCGTGAATGGCGCGTTGACGGGCCCAGGACTGACGGTCGCTGAAGATGGTGAACTGCGCGGCAGGGGCCAGGTGAATGCACCTACCAGATTGGAGGGTACGCTCGTAGTCGAACGGGAGCTCAGCGCACTATCCTTCACTCGCTCGCTGGAACTGTCGACTACCAGTATCCTCAAGACCACGGACAGCCAACATGCGGCAATCCGCCTTGAAGGGCCAGCGGCATTCGCCAATCTCGGCGGTCGAATTCAGCTCACCGCTGGGTCTACCCATAGCGTTGGAACCGTACAACCGCTCATCGTTGCGAGCCAAGGTGCAGGTTACGGCGGTGGCTTCGATAGCTTGCAACAAGCCCCGGGACTCGCCGAGCGAGGCATGCGATATGACCTGAGATTCCGCCAGCACGCTGTCGATTTGATCTTGGCATCGACAGAGCTGCCCGGCCAAAAAGACTTGAGAGGAAATACGGCGAGAACTGCAAGTGCGCTAAACGCGTTACGAGATCGGCCTATCGCACTGCGTGCGGGGGCTTATAACGAATGGCTTCAAAGCAATTTATCGAGAGGCTATCTCGACAACCTGCCTCGCAACGCGGGTGGTCAGGTCTATGCCGACAGTTTAGCGTACTTGAGTCGGCAACCTATCGCCGTAAACAATGCAATGTCTTCCGAACTTTCCAATGTCTCTCCTGGCCAGACGACTCGATTGTGGATGCAAGGCCTCACCTCTGGACAGCGCAATGAGGGCGGCTCGAGTGCCAGTAACAGCAGAGAGCGAAGCGACGGCATAGCAATTGGCATCATCCAAAAAATCGATGAGCGAAATCAAGGTGGGGCTACGCTAGCCCAGACTAAAGGGCGCGTGAGCAGCGCCGGTGGAAAAGTTGAATTTGATATCACTCAGCTTTCTGTCGGTTTCATTCATGCTTTCGACAGCCTGCAGCAAGGCCCCTATCTGAGCGGTATCCTCGGGGCCGGTTATTTTGATGCTAAGAGTAAAAGGGATCTGACCGGGTTCACGAGTGCAAAAGGGGACAGCAATGGCCAGCTCTATCATGCGAGCATCAACGTTGGGTACCAGCAGCGGTATGCAGAATGGCGTATCGAGCCCAGGGTCGGGCTGGTGGCAACACATACACAGTGGAACGATAGGCGAGAAAAGAACAGCGAGCTGACGCTGGGCGTGAACAAAGCGAGTAAGGACGCTACCTTCGCTACCGTTGAACTGAGTATTGGGCGCGGCATACCCATGGGCAGTTGGTCAGTCGAGCCTGAGCTTAACCTTGGCTATCATCGTTCTTTGAGTTCACGAGGGGCAAGCAGCACCGCTACCCTTGAAGGCGTAGAGGTGAAACAGAACTCGGCCGAGCAGTCTCGCGATCTTTTAAGTGCAGGCTTGGCCGTACGTGCGCGTCACGGAAGTGTACAGGCGAGTTTGGCACTCAAAGAAACCGTCGGAGAAAAGATCGGAAACAGTGCTGGCGCTATGCTTAAATTAAGTTACGAGTTCTGACGCAAGATATATCGTTCTTGACGTGCGGTTCAACTGCTCGTGCGGCTTTTGGAGGGCATGATATACATATTGATGATGCTCTCTCGTTTTTTGGAGGCGCTGTAGTATGT
>NZ_BCBT01000052.1:0-44720 GCF_001320965.1 Pseudomonas sp. NBRC 111143
AGGTACAACATCAGCTTCAAGGGCGGCGTGATCCCTGTGGGAGCGGGTTCACCCGCGAAGAATCCAAAGCGGTGGATGGCACCGGCTGTGCCGGTGTTCGCGGGCATGCCCGCTACCACAGGGTTCTGCATCAGACTAGAGGATGAGGCCAGCCTCTAGTGCCCTTTCGTGGCAAAGCTTGAGCACCGCCCGGCGCTCGTCGTTGTCCATCCGCGCCCACCGGGTGATCTCCTGCACCGTACGCTGACAACCGATGCAGATGTCCTGCTCATCCAGCGCACAGACGTTAACGCACGGCGAAGCGACCGGCCGCTCGTCAGTCTTCATCGACCACCAGCTCCCGCGAATAGCGTTCGGCATTATGCACATAGTGCGCGGCGCTGGCTTCGAGCATGCGCATCTGCTGCTCGGTCAGCTCGCGCACCACCTTGCCTGGCGAGCCCATCACCAGCGAACCGTCGGGAATCTCCTTGCCCTCGGGGATCAGCGCATTGGCACCGATGATGCAGTGCTTGCCGATCCGCGCGCCGTTGAGGATGACCGCATTGATGCCGACCAGGCTGTAGTCGCCGACACTGCAGCCATGCAGCATGGCGTTGTGACCGATGGTCACGCCTTTGCCCAAGGTCAGCGGCGACCCCATGTCGGTGTGCATCACCGTACCGTCCTGGACATTGCTGTCCTCGCCGATGTCGATCAGCTCGTTGTCGCCGCGCAGCACGGCGCCGAACCACACACTGGCCCGGGCCTGCAGGCGCACCTTGCCGATCAAGGTGGCAGTGGGCGCGGCCCAACTGCTGGGATGGGCTTCGACCCGCAGGTCGCCCAGGCGGTATTTCATGTCATGTTCCTCACGGTTGGACGCGGTCGGCGGGTGAGCCCCGCTCAGTTCTGGATAAAGCGCTCTGGCGGCTGGTGCAGGCTGATACCGGCATCGAACAGCACGTTGACCAACTCGACGATCATGATCGCCGACAGCCCCCAGATCTTGTAGTCGCCATAACGGTAGCTGGGCACGTACCAGCTGCGCCCCTGGTAGTCGATGCGATGGGTGTGGTCGCGTGGGTCCTGGCGAAAGAACGACAGCGGAACGTTGAAGACCGCTGCGATTTCGGCATCGTTGGGCTGGTACTCGACGTAATCCGGAATCAACCCGACGAACGGCGTAACCTTCAGTCCGTGCAACGAAATCAGCGGGCTCAGCGGGCCGATCACCTCGACCAACCCCGGCGGCAGGCCGATTTCCTCCTCGGCCTCGCGCAGGGCGGTGAACACCAGGTCCGGGTCTTCCGGATCGCGGCGCCCTCCCGGAAAGGCCACCTCGCCACCATGGGTGGAAAGCCCTTTGGCACGCAAGGTGAGCACCAGCTCGGGCTCTTCGCTACGGGTAATGGGCAGCAGCACCGCCGCCTCGGGAAAACGGCGATCCGCCTCCAGTGACGCGGGGGTATGGTTGCTCATTCGGCGAAGAAGCTCGTCCAGCATTACGCACTCTCGATTCCAAGGCCTGCCTTGCATGATGCACCAAAGCCGCGAGGCACCCAAGCCCCGACGGCTTGCGGCAACCCCGCCGGCCGCGCCAAGATAGCGGCTCACACAGGAATAAAAGCATGAAATTCTGCAGCGCGTGCGGCCAACCGGTCATTCAGCAGATTCCCGAGGGCGACAGCCGCCTGCGGTACGTCTGCCCCTCCTGCCAGACCATCCACTACCAGAACCCCAACATCGTCGCAGGCGTCTTGCCCGTCTGGGGCAGCCAGGTATTGCTGTGCCGCCGCGCCATCGAGCCGCGCCGCGGCTTCTGGACGCTGCCGGCTGGTTTCATGGAAAACGGCGAAACCCTCGATCAGGCCGCGCGCCGCGAGACCATCGAGGAAGCCTGCGCACGCGTCGGCCCGACCACCCTCTACCAGTTGTTCGACCTGCCGCACATCAACCAGGTGCATGTGTTCTTCCGCGCAGAACTGGCCGACCTGGACTTCGACGTGGGTGTCGAGAGCCTGGAAGTGCGCTTGTTCGAGGAGCATGAAATACCCTGGAACGAACTGGCTTTCCGCACCGTCACGCGGACACTAGAATGCTATTATCGCGACCGCATCGGGCAGCAGTACCCCATAGGCCATGAATACCTGCCGCCGATGAACGTTTCGTCGTCCACCTAGCTACTTCAGGATACGTTTCATGCGCTGGTTGCTTGCCCTCTTCTGCTTGTGCGTTGCATCGGTGTCCCAGGCGGCGTTCACCGAGACCATCATTCGCAAGCCCCTGCCCGCGACCACGGCGCAGGGCACGCAGCCCCAGGCCAGGCCTGCGCAAAGCAGCAGCCAGCCGCAGATCGACAAGGTGCTGGTGCTCAAGTCAGAGCGGCGCCTGCAACTGATCAGCCGCGGCGAGCCATTCAAGACCTACCGCATCTCCCTGGGCAAGCAACCCAAGGGCGCCAAGGAGCGCGAAGGCGACAAGCGCACCCCTGAGGGCTTCTACTGGCTCGACTGGCGCAAGGTCAGCGACCGCTACAACCTGGCCATGCACATCTCCTACCCAAACATCAGCGACGCCGCCAAGGCGCGCCGCGAAGGGGTCAATGCCGGCAGCATGATCATGATCCACGGCACACCGATCAACGAGGAATACCCGGAGTGGTATTTCCACACCCTCGACTGGACCGAAGGCTGCATCGCCATGCGCAACGACGACATGCGTGAAGTGTGGAGCATGGTCAAGGACGGCACCATGATCGAGATTCGCCCCTGAGCCTGCGGGCTCCCTGCACCTTCCACTGCTGCGCTGCAGGGCGCCCACCTGAGGAAGGCGGCGTAGCCTGACGGGGCGGCGTCCTACATCTACAGCAAATCCTCAGAATATCCCGACTCAAAAACGTTATTTGCCTGATACTCAAGCAGGCAACGTACCGCATCCAAACGACTGTTCGAATTTTTAGAATCCACGCAAACGAGTACGCGAACCGTACGACCTCTGCGGAATTCTTCCATGGCGAACACCCCGTTTCCGGCTATTTGTCGCTCTCTCACCCATGCATTGCTCGCGCTGCTGACCAGCTCGGTTGCCCTTGCAGCCGATCCCGCCAGCGAGCAACTGCGCGACCAGCAACGCGAACTTCAGCACTTGCAGCAACAGCAGCGGCTGGAGCAATGGCAGCGCCGCTCTGCCCCGCAAACACTGGAGCGCCAGGCGCCATCGGCAACGCCTGCAGAGCAATGTTGGCCGGTCAGCGGCCTGCGCCTGAGCGGTAACAGGCGCGTCACCAACACCGCCCTCGAACAGAGCCTGCGGCCTCTGCTGCACGGTTGCATGGGGCCGGCGGACATCAACCGCCTGCTGCTGGCCATCACTGAACGCTACGTCCAAGCCGGATATCCCGCAAGCCGCCCTTACCTGGCGCGCCAACCAGGTGCTGGCATGCCCCTCGATATCGTGATTATCGAAGGATTCGTCGAAAGCATCGCACTCGACAACGCGCTGCCGCTGTCACTGGCCAGCGCCTTCCCTGGCATGCTCGGCCAGCCTTTGCACCTGCCTGACCTGGAACAAGGGCTGGACCAGTTGAATCGCCTCAGAGCCTATGATCTCGGCGCCAACGTGCGACCCGGCGACCTGCCTGGCGGCACCCACATCCAGATCGAACCACGCCGGATCAGCTCGCGCTGGCACCTGGACAGCCGTCTGGACAATCGCGGCAGTGCACTCACCGGCCGCCACCGGCTGAGCCTCACGCTGGGCCTGGACAGTCCCTTGAGCCTGAACGACGACCTGCGTCTGTCGCTGCTTTCGACGGTATTCGACGCGCCAGGTCGCAGCCAGGGCGCCAGCCTCTACTACAGCCTCCCCTATGGTCCCTGGACCTTCGCCCTCAACGCGAGCCAACTGCAATACCGCGCGCCGCTGCCCGGCAGCCAGATCGGCAGCCACGGCAACAGCAGCCTGCAAGGCCTGAGCGTCGAGCGCATGCTCTGGCGCAATCAACAAGGCATGCTCAACGCCAGCCTGCGCCTGGAGCACAAGCGCGTAGCCACCTGGTTCGGCCCGCTCAAGGTCGCCCAGCAAAGCCCGGTGCTGACCACCCTGGAAGCCGGCATCAACCTGTTCTGGCTCGAAGCCGGCCTGTGGAACGCGTACCTCGGCATCGCCCAGGGCGTCGACTGGCTGGGTGCCGACCGCGAGCCGCTTGGACGCAAGAGCGCCGAGCCCGGGTTTCGCAAGTACCGCGCCACGCTTCTGTACCTGAACCAGGGCAAGTGGCGCTGGCAGAGCGAGCTGAACCTGCAGTACAGCCCCGACCGCCTGCCCGCCATCGAACAGCTTGCCCTCTCCGACGACCTGGCCGTGCGCGGCTTTCGCCAGCACAGCGTCTCCGGCGCGAGCGGCGCCGTGTGGCGCAACACGCTGAGCCGCCCCCTGTCCGTCGCCCTGCCCCTGGAAATCCGCCCGCACCTCGGCCTGGACCTGGGCTGGACCCGTTTCGACCACGGCAGCAGCCCGCAGCGGATGGTCGGCGCCACCCTGGGCGTGATGCTGAGCACCCCGAGCCACCGCCTGCGCCTGGACTACCAGCGCGCGCTGAGCTCCAGCGACCTGCCGCGCGGCAGCCTGGAGCCCGGTGTCTGGGTGCTCGAATGGAACCTGAGTATCTGATTCACCCACAACAAGAGAGACAAGCCCGTGAACGACAACAAAAAACTGCATGTCCCGACGTCGCCCAATGCCTTGCGCTGGAGCATCTTCCTGACGCTGATGGCCACCTCCCCGACCCTGCTCGCCCAGGGCGGGCTGCAACCGACTCCCGGCCCGGCGGGAACACCACTGATCAACAACGCCCATGGCGTACCGGTAATCGAGATCGTCGCCCCCAACGCCAGCGGCCTGTCGCACAACCAGTTCCTCGACTACAACGTCGGCCAGGCGGGTGCGGTGCTCAACAACGCCCTGCAATCGGGCCAGTCGCAACTGGCTGGCGCCCTGGCCGCCAACCCCCAGTTCCAGGGCCAGGCCGCCTCGACCATCCTCAACGAAGTGGTCAGCCGCAACGCCTCGCTGATCGAAGGCCCCCAGGAAATCTTCGGCCGCCCCGCCGACTACATCCTCGCCAACAGCAACGGCATCACCCTCAATGGCGGCAGCTTCATCAACACCACCCGCGCAGGTTTTCTGGTCGGTAATGTCCAGCTCGAGGACGGTCGCGTGCGCCTGCTTGACTCGATGAGCGCCAGCGCCGCGCTGACTGTGCTCGGCGGAGGCCAGAGCAACGACGACGGCGCACTCGAACTGATTGCCCCGCGCATCGACAGCAAAGGTACGCTCAACGCCCGCGACGACCTGCAATTGATTGCCGGGCGCAACCGCATCGACGCCACCAATGGCCAGGTCGTCGAGCACCTGCCAGGCACCCCGGCAAGCATCGACGCCAGCCTGTTCGGCGCCATGCACGCCGGCCGCATCCGCGTGGTCAGCACTGCCGAGGGCGCTGGCGTGCGGGTCGGGGCGATTGCCATGCACGGTCGCGACGGCATCGACATCCAGTCCGCCGGCAGCCTGCATATCGGTGACGACGGCACGCATAGCGCCGTACTGCGCAGCAGCCAAGGTGACCTCAACCTCAATGCCAGCGGCGACCTGAGGCTGCAGGCCGTCACGGGCCAGGGCAAATCGATCGACGTCAATGCAGGGCAGAAACTCACGCTGGACACCGCAGCCCAGGAGAACATCGAGCGTGAGCGCAAGGCCTGGGACAAACAATGGTTGTTCGTCACCACCGAAACCTATGAAAGCAACACCACCACAACCCAGCACACACTGCAGGGCACGCAACTGAAAGCCGATGACCGCCTGACGCTCAAGTCTGGCGGCGACATGCAACTGCAGGCGGCCACCCTGCAAGCCGGTGGCGCACTCGCCCTCGACAGCGCGGCCAACCTGAACATCGAAGCAGGCAAGGAGAGCGGGCGTGTCGAGGAGCAGGTTCGCCATCGCAAGCATCTGTGGCGGGGTGACAGCGACAGCGACCACTATCAGGAAACCGCCAAAGCCAGCGATCTGCGAGGCGCCACGCTGACCGCCAAGGCCGGTGGCACGCTCAAGGTGCAAGGCAGCCACATGCACAGCGAGGGCGATATGGCCCTGGCCGCTCAGCAGATCGACATCACCACCACGGCCCTGGACAAGCGCGGCACACAACGCGACTACCGCGGCGACCTGGTGTCCGGCAGCTTCTTCGGCGACCGCCAGGGCAAGGACGACACCGCGCGGCAGGTCGCCGGGAGCACCATCACCTCGGGCGCCAACCTGAACGTCACCGCCGGGCAGGTCAGGGTCAAGGGCAGCACCATCGCCAGCGAAGGTGAATCCGTGCTCTACAGCAACAACGGTAACCTGGCGATCGAAGCCGACCACAACCGCTCCAGCACCACCGAAAAGCAGAGCGACAGCAAGCTGTTCGGCCTGATCGGCCACGACCGCAGCCACAGCAGCCAGCAGGAAAAAGTGCTGGCGAGCGACGTCAGCTCGAAAAGCGACCTGCGCCTGGCCAGTGCCGAGGAACTGCGCATTGAAGGTGCCAAAGTCGAGGCTGGCAAGCAGCTCAAGATCGAGGCCAAGGGCGATCTGATCGTCGAAAGCGCTCAAGCGCGCAGCGACAGCAAGACCGACGAACAGCAGCGCACCCTCACCGCCAACGCCCGCCAGACCACCGAGGCCGACGGCGACAAGCCCGGTTCACGCCAGTATGAAGCCGGGGTCGGCTACGCAGTGGTCAACCGGCACAGCGAGCAACGCGCCACCGAGCAGGTCGCCAGCGAACTCAAAGGCGCGGCAGTCGAGCTGCACAGTGACGCGCACTTGCAGGTCAACGGCTCGAAGGTCAAGGCCGATACCGGCGACCTCAACCTGCAAGGGCAACAGATAACGCTTGGCGCCACCCGCAACGATCAGCAGACAGACACCCAGACCACCCACAGCGGCGGCAGCCTGGCCGTGACCGGCGGCATCGACCGGATCGGCAGCCACTTCGAAGGACATCATCAGAAGGAGAACGTGCGTGAGCGCGACAGCAAGATACAACGCAGCGAATTGCAGGCAGGTGGCGATGTGAAGATCAACACTGGGACGCTGGTGACCGAGGCCGCACGCGTCGATGCAGGCAAGGCGTTGGTGGTCAAGGCCAAGGATATCGAGAACCGGGCGGTACAGGACGTGCACGAACGCGAGCAGCGCAATGACGACTGGCGCGGCACCCTTGGTGCCAGCCTCGAATACCGCGACCTGACCCGGCCGATCGAGCGCCTGGTACTTGGCGAGGAAGCTGCGCGCTTCCAGCAGGCCTCGCCCGAGGACGCGATGGTCGCGCCCAGTGTCGGCGGCGACATGACCGTGGCCCATCTCAAGCGTCTGGAAAACCAGCGCCGCGGTATCGCCCAGGTCACCGAGCTGTCCGGTGCCAGCGTCAAGGTCGAAGCCGAGCGCATCGACGATCAAGGCACGGCCTGGCGGGCCAATGAGGGCCTGCTGGCAATCACCGCCAACCAGCATCATCAACGTGCAGCGGTCGATGAGCAGTCGCGCCTCGTCGAACACTTGGCGGCTGGCGGTGACGTGCGAGTCGATACCAGCACAGGCAGCGACCTCAATGTGCGCGCCAGCGGTAAGGGTGGCTCGTCGAACAGCGAAGACAGCACCCGCAACGCCCGCGTCGGCAGCCTCTACGGGCAAACAGGCATCCAGGTCCAGTTGGGAGCCGACGGCCTGTACGAAGGTACGCGCATCAATGCTGGCACCGGCGATCTCAGCATCACCAGCAACGGCAAACTCCTGCTGAGCGCAGCGCACGACCAGCGCACCGAACAGCAGCGCCAGATCGACGGTAATGCCTGGGCCAAGGTGGGCAACCGCCCCGGCAGTACCGGCGTCGATGGCCGCGGTTACCTTGACCTGGCCGAACATCAGCGCCAGGACAGCAAGGCCCAGGTCGGCCAGATCGATGCCAAGGGCAAAGTGCTGCTCAGTAGCGGCGCCGATCTCGTCCTCGAGGGCACCCGCATCGGCAGCCGTGAAGCGCCGACTGGCGACATCGAGCTGAACAGCGCCGGCCTGTTACAGGTCAAGGCGGCACAGGACAGTCAGCAGGCCAGCGGTCACAAACTCGGCGGCGGGCTGGAGCTGGCGGCCACGTTCGGCACTGGCAAAGGCGGCGCACTGGGCGGCCACTTCGCCAACGGCAAGCTCGACGAGCAGGCAAGCCAAGCCGTCGATGCCCACTTCAACACTCAAGGCAAACTGCTGATCAGCAGCCGCGCCCGTGAAGATATCGCCCTGCACGTGCAGGGTCTGCACGCCTCGGCCAGCGAAATCAAGCTGCACGCCGGCAACGGCGGCATGCTGGTCGAAGCTTCGGGCAACACTGAAAAACGCGACAATCTCGACATCACCGCCGGTGCCGGCTTCAGGCTCAACGGCGGCGAGACGCCGGACAAGGATATCCGTGGTCTGCACGGCCGGGTGCAGGTCAACCTCGACAAGCGCGACAACCAGACCTGGAATGCCAGCACCCTGCGCGCCGAGCGCATCGAGCTAGCGAGCCAGGGCGACACCCGGATCGAGGGTGCAAGCCTGGATGCACAGAAGGTTCGCGGCGATATCGGTGGCGACCTGTTGTTGGCCAGCCGCAAGGACAGCGTCGACACCCTCACCGTCAAGGCCGATGGCCGCCTGAGCCACGAGAAGAACCCCCAGGGTTATCTGGATGCTGCCGGCGCCCTCTCCGGCCCTGCGGCGGGCAAGGTCACCGAGAAAGTCGGCCCGACGCTGTCCAAGGTGGACCCGAAGCTCTCGCCGACGGTAAAGGTCGAGGTGTCCCACACCCAGCGCGACACCGTCGCCCACCAGGCCAGGATCAAGGGCAGTGAAGGCGTCGAGTTGAACGTCGGCGGCCAGGCACGCCTGGTCGGGGCACGGATACAGTCCGGCGCTGGAGATGTCGATCTGCAAGCCCAGTCGGTCAGCCGCGAAACGCTCACAGGCCGCGACTATCAACGCAATGTGTCGGTGGACTTTTCCAACTCACCGGTCGACATAGGGACGGCCATTGCCGAACTGTCCAAGAGCAAAGGCGCGGCGGACGGCGAAAATGCGCTGGACCTCGGGCTGCTGCGCACCAGTGGGCATAGCCGCAGTGAAGAGTGGGTATCGAGTGTCGGGAGCAAGGGCGGGCGCTGATCGTTGAGCGTGGGGCTTGTCTCGCGATGGCAGTACCACTGAGTGGCACCGGCGATGCCGGTGATCGCGGGACAAGTCGCAGCGGCGAACCGAGGCTCCCACAGGGGGGCAGGCATGAGTGCCGGGTATCTTTGGCGTCTCCTAAGCGCGCATTGTTCGAAAATCCGAAAATACGCCTTTCCTGTAGTCCATTTCCCAAAGATACTCCTACCGCCTTTTTTCCGTTGCGGCCCCTGGGGCAGCGCTCTAGTCTCGGCGCGTCGTTGCACATCAACGACACAGCTTTGACAGGCTGTGACGGTATTAAGCATATGGCTGCTTTCCATGGCAGCTGTACGTGCGGGCACGCTTGCGTGCGCCGGAACTTTGCTTATTCCGCCGGTCTGTCAACCCACGTACAGCTGCCACCCACTGTTTGACAGCAGTTGGGAGGTAGCCCGCAAGGAATAACGCGATGTTAAAGATCGTTCCCGACCCACCCCACAACAACCACTCCCTCGAAGACACCATCATCCAAGCCACCGAGTACGCACTCTGCGCACAAACCGTGGCCCATCAAGCGGTCCTCCTCCAACCCAAGTCACCCGTCTCGCTCCTGATAATGGCTGCCATCCATGAAATGGAAGCGCTGAGGATTTTGCTGGAGTCGGCTTTGATACAGGTTCAGATGCCGGCAGAGCCGCAGACGGCTCACTAAGCGGTTTTCAGGGAGATGAAAGGATGGATACAAGCGACACCACACCGAATACCACTGTCGGCAAAACACGCTTCTACCAAGGCAAGGGGCTGACCCAGCCGCTGTTCTGCATCGAGCCGGGCATCCCGTGCGAGCGAGCGCGTGAGCAGGCCTCGGAGTTGATGGGGTATGTGCGCGACATGACCTTGAGCGGGGTGATGGATGAGAACCCGCAACTGGTCTGGGCTTCGTATTACCTGAGCGCATTGGCCAAGGCATTGATGGACGATGCGGAGCTGGGGATGCGCCGGTAAAGGCGGGTTTATCGGACCTGGAGTTGAGTGGGTTGTGGGAGCGGGCTCGTCCCGCGATGGCAGCACCGCGGTGCATGGCACCGGCTATGCCGGTGATCGCGGGACAAGCCCGCTCCCACAGGGATTGGGCAGGCCTTTAGATTTTGATCAAGACAGTTACTCCCACAGGGATTGAACTGGTCTTTAGATTTTGATCAAGACAGGTGCTCCACAGGGATTGGGCTGGCTTTCAGATTTTTGGATAAGGCCGTTGCTCCGGCAAGCAACAGGCAAGCTGGGATCTCAAGCTCTGCAACTACCAACTGAGCTGCCGCTCGCCCTTGGCCGCCTCCGGCGCCAGCCACTGGGCGCCGCGCAGCAGGGGCGTCAGCGCAGCCTCAGGCTGGACCTCGAAGCCGACCCGGGCGCGTCTGGCCAGCAGGTCGGCGCCAAGATCGAGTTGGTGTTGGCCTTGCAGCGCCAGCGCGCCCTGCAAGCGCCAGTCACCTGCGCAGCGCATTTCGAGCCAGCCCTGTCCCAGATCCAACGACCACGGCGAGACCAGCGCCAGGTCGTTCACCTGCAAACGCCCCTCGGCACCGACGCACCGCTGCCACACACCCTGCACCGCGACACGCCCCTGCCAGTGCCCCGCCAGGCGATAAGCCAGCGGTACACTCGGCGTCGCTTCGAGCGCCTCGACATCCGCGCGCCAGCGCCAGGGCCAACCACTCAGCCGCGCCAACCAATCCTGCCCCTGATAACCCAAGCGGATTTGCGCCTGTAGGCGCCAGGGTTGCCACTGCCAGTTCAGCGGCCCGACATCACCCACCTGTTCGGCCTGCCCCTGCCAGAGGCTGCCGCTGACCGCCCGGCCTGGCACCAGCCAGCTCGCCGGCAACTCGACCAGCAGCGTAACCACACACACCAGCACCGGCCACAACAGCACGCGCACACTCATGGCCGAACCTGCAGGTCGAAGCGCAGGCGCTTGCCCTGCTGCTCCATGCCCCACTGCAGCGGCTGCGCGCCCTCGCTCTGCAAAGCCTGCAACCACGCCAGCAGCACATGCTCGTCCGCGACCGAGCCGCGCACCTGCCAGCCCTCATCCTGCGGCTCGATCTCCGTCAGCTCGATATGCCTGGCCTGAGCGGACTGGCGCAGGTGCTCAAGGCTCAAGGCCGGACCGCCCTCAAGGCTGACCGCCACTTCGGCCAGCCCGCGCCACTGGCTCATCTCGGCCCAGCGTGCACCCACCTCACGCACCAGGATGACGATCAGCAACAGCGCGATCAGCCCCCAGGCCACGCGCATGCGCTGGCGCTGCGAAAATGCGCGGATCATGAACTGCTCCCCAGATCGAACACCGCGCCCTGAGCCTGCACCTGCACCGCAGCGCCGACTGCAGCGGCCATTTCATGCCACGGCGCCAACGTGCCCTCGCCGTCCAGTTGCAGATGCCAGCGCTGCCCATCGAAGCGCACAGCGCGCAAGCGCCACTGCGGATGCGCGTGCAACCAGGCCTGCAACTGCTCCTGCAAGCCGTCGAGCCGACGCAGACGCAAAGCCCGCTCGCCGTCGGCGTCACGCAGCCGTTTGAGCGCCTGCGCGGCCTGGCGCGGCGTGGCCTGCGGGCCGGTGACCGCCAGCACCTGCTGGCGATACAGCTGGGCCTGACGCCATTGCTGGCTGCTCCACAGACCGCCCCAGACAGCAGCGAGTACCAGGCAAGCGGCGATCAAGCGCTTTTGCCGGCCCGTGACCTTCAATGATCGGCGCGGGCGACGCGTTTCCCGTAGCGTCGGCAAGGTATCGAGATCGGCAATTCGCTGTGGCCAGCGTCCATCGACCTGCTCAAGCACCTGGGTATCCCACGGCGCAGGTGCAGGGCCCAACACCTCTGGCCAGGCCAGCCAGTGTTCCGCGCCATCCTCGTCGATCCGCGCATACAGGCTCGACTGCTCCTGCCGCCATTGCCATCCACAACCGCGGTCGAGCACCGGCAAGAGCTGGAACTGCGACCAGCAACGCTCAACCTCCAGCCCCCACTCCGCGCACTGGGCCAACCAGCCATCGAGCCGCTCACGCGCCACCACCACCAGTCGCAGTTGCCCTGCCGCACGGCCGATGCATGCGCAGTGAACTTCATCGCTGCCTTGCAGCAGACGATCTTCCAGTAGCAGCGGCCATTCCTCCCGCTTGAGCCCGGGCGGGGCAGGCAACTGGAAAAGGCTGCACGCCTCGCCCGGCACCACCACGGCAACCCTGGCGCTCAGGTTCTGCGGCGGGCGGCCCTGCCCTTCGTCACGCAGCACGCCGCTGTCCAGCAGGCACCAGTGCCAACCGCCGTCAGCCCTCGGACGCAACAGCAACCAGGGCCGCGCAGGCGAGCGCCGTCGCCATTCAAGCTTCATGAGCGCCCCCAGGGCAGGACGAATGTGCAGACATAAGGTGCTCCATCACGCTGCAGATGCAGGCGCACGCCACGGCCGGGGTGCGCCGGTTGATCGGAAGGCCAGGCCAGCCAACTGCTGCCCTGGAAATACAGAATGCTCATCTCGCTGACCCGCTCCAAGCGCTCGCGGATCACCCAGCGCGGCTTGTCGGCGGCGTAGAGATCGGCGGAGGTTTCCAGCAGCACGCGCTGCTCCCTGGGCTCGAAACGCAGGCGCTGACGCTGCAAGCGCGCCCCCCCTTCGGCCTGGGGCCAGGCCGCAGCAGCGACCCACAGCAACTGCTGGCTTTGCGCCTGCCAATCGAGCCAGCGCGTGGCCAGCGGCAGGCGCTGCTCGTACACCTCGCGAAGTACCGGGCTGTCGAACCGGCGCTCCAGCGCCAGGCAGAACTCCAGCACGCCGGGCTCGTTCTGCTGGTCGGCGAGACGCTCGCGCACCGTGAGCCAGCCATGCACCAACGCCGCCAGCAGGATGCCCAGCACGGCGGTGAGCGCCAGCGCGACCATCAACTCGATCAGGGTCAGCCCCGCCTGACGCTTCATGGGCGCTCCAGAAACAGGGTGTACAAGCCCAGCGGCACGCGCTGATCGCGGTCGGCGAACAGGCGGAGCTCGCCACGGCGCAGATCGCGCACGCCGGTGTTGCGCAGCTGCAGGTCCCAATGGCACACCTGCCCACCCTGCTGCAGCTCTCCGGCAGTGCGATTGCTGCCCGGCCAATACTGCTCGACGGCAAACCGTGCCTGCAGCTCGCGGGCGCACAGGGCGCCGAGGCGGTGCTGCTGCACGCCGTCCTGCACCGCCAGGCGCTGGCGCAGTACCTGGCTGGTGATCACCGCCAGCACCGCGGCGATACCGAGCGCCACACTGACTTCGAGCAAGGTGAACCCACGCTGGCGGCGCTTCATGGCAGCACCGCGACTTGCAGCCGCCCTTCGCGGCCCCAGCTCCAGCGCTGGCCACCTTCGGCACTCCGCCAGTTCACCTTGCCGGGCCTTGCCCAGCCTTCGGGGGTGAACACCAGTTGCGGCGCTGCTGCGCCTGGCCAGTCTGGGCGCAAGTCCTGCGGCCAGTCACCCAGCGTGACCGGTTCCACCACCCAGCCGGTGCCGTCATGGCGAACGAACTCAGGACGCTTGCCGTTCCAGCGCAGGCCACGCAACTGGCCGGTGTGGCGCGCCACGGCAGACTGCTCGCGGGTCGCGGCAAGCAGCCGCTGCATGGCCTGGTCGACCCGCGTACGACCGTTGTCGAGCCAGGCCACGCTCAAGCCGGTCATCAGCCCGGCGATGGCCAGCACCACCAGCAGTTCGAGCAGGCTGAAGCCGCGCTGGGCAGGCAAGTCAGAGCTCCCAGTTGCCCAGGTCGGCATCCAGCCCTTCGCCACCGGCCACGCCATCGGCGCCGAGCGAATAGACATCGACACGACCATGCTCGCCCGGCATGCGGTACTGGTACGGCGTGCCCCACGGGTCTTCCGGCAGGCGACGGATGTAGCCATCGCTGCGCCAGGCACGCGGCAGCGGCTCCTGGGCCGGTTTCTTCACCAAGGCAGCGAGGCCTTGCTCGCTGCTCGGAAAGCGCAGGTTGTCGAGGCGGTACATGTCCAGTGCCTGCTCGAGGGTAGCCAGGTCAGCCATCACTTTCTGGCGCATGGCCTTGTCCTGGTTGCCCAGCACGCTGGGCGCGACCACCGCGATGAGCAGGCCGATGATGAAGATCACCACCATGATCTCCATGAGGGTGAAGCCGCGCTGACGCTTGGCGCGATACTGCATGCAAAGACTCCTTTTCACAGTTGCAGACCCTGGTTGAGCTGCATGATCGGCAACAGCACCGCCAGCACGATGAACAGCACCACGCCGCCCATCAACAGGATCATCAGAGGTTCGAAGAGCGCCATGGCGGTGTCGACCTGGCGGGCGAAGCCGCGCTCCTGATCGTCAGCCACGCGCTCGAGCATGTCGGCCAGGGTGCCGCTGGCCTCGCCGCTGCCGACCATGTTCACCAGCAGCGGTGGAAACTGGCCGCTGGCATCCAGCGCCCGATGCAGGCTGGTGCCGCCCTGGACCTGCAGGCGCACCTGCTCCAGGGCCAGGCGGATGCGCTGGTTGGCGACCGTTTCGCTGGCCACCTGCAGGGCTTCGAGCAGGGCCACGCCACTGCCGCAGAGAATCGCCAGGCTGCGCGCCAGACGTGCGCTCTCCAGCACCTGCAGCAGGCTGCCAATGCGCGGCAGGCGCAGCAGCAGGTCGTCGCGGCGCAGGCGCCAGGGCGGCTTGCGCAACAGCCAGCCGCTCAACAGCGTCAGCGGGATCGCTGCACCCAACAGCCAAGGGCCGGCACTGGCCAGACCCTGGCTGATGGCGATCAGCAGCGAGGTGATCAGCGGCAGCGCCTGCCCGGAATGGGCGAACTGCTCGGTCAGCTTGGGCACCACGAACGTCATCAGCCCCACCACCACCGCCAGCGACACACCCATCAGCACGCAGGGATAGATCAGCGCAGTGCGCGCCTTGTGCTGTTGGCGCTGGACCTGCTCCAGGTGATCCGCCAGGCGCGTCAACACCTGCGCCAGGCGCCCGGAGCGCTCGCCCGCTTCGACCAGCGCGCAGTACAGCCCGGTGAACGGCGCGCCTTGCCGGGCAAGGCTGCGGGCCAGCCCCAGGCCTTCGGCAAGCGCGCCGCGCACCGACACCAGCACGGCCTGCAAGGCGGGCGCGCGCAATTGCCGTTCGAGCGTGGCCAGGGCATCGACCAAGGGGATGCCAGCGCCGGTCAGCGTGGCCAATTGGCGGGTCAGCTCGCACAGCTGGGCACGGCTCAGGCGCTGACGGCGCGGTTGCCGCAGGCTGCCTTCGTGGCGTTGCAGCTTGCGCGCGAACAACCCCTGCTCACGCAACAACTGGCGGGCATGGCGCTCGCTGTCGGCCTGCACGCTGGCCTTGTGCGGTTTACCTGCCAGGTCCAGGGCCTGGTAGCGATAGGTCGGCATACTCAGCCCTGCGCCACGCGCAGCACTTCGGCCAGGCTGGTCTCGCCACGGGCCAGGCAGTCGCTGGCCATGGCCACCAGGCTCTGCCGACGCGTGGCCAGGTGCGCCTGCATCGTCACTTCGCTGGCGCCCTCATAAAGCAGCGCAACCAATCCTGCATCCAGCTCGATGAATTCATACAGCCCCAGGCGCCCGACATAACCGCTGCCCTGGCAACTGTCGCAGCCCACGGGGTGGTGGGTGGCCTGCAACGCCGCCAGTTCCGGCCACAGACGCCGCTCGGCGGCGAGCAACGGGCGCGGTTCGGCACAACTGCACAGGCGTCGGACCAGGCGCTGGGCCAGCACCCCGCGCAGGCTGGAAGCGATCAGGAAGGGCTCGATGCCCATGTCACGCAGGCGCGTCACTGCGCCGACGGCGCTGTTGGTGTGCAAGGTCGAGAGCACCAGGTGACCGGTCAGGCTGGCCTGCACGGCGATCTGCGCAGTCTCCTGGTCGCGGATCTCACCGAGCATGATCACGTCCGGGTCCTGGCGCAGGATCGCGCGCAGGCCGGTAGCGAAGGTCAGCCCGGCACGCGGGTTGATCGCGGTCTGGCCGATACCGGCGATGGCGTACTCCACCGGGTCTTCGACGGTGAGGATATTGCGGCTGCCATCGTTGAGGCTGTTGAGGCTGGCATACAGCGTGGTGGTCTTGCCGGAGCCGGTGGGGCCGGTGGAGAGCACGATGCCATTGGGCCGCGCCAGGCACGCGCGCAGGCCCTGCAAAGCCGCGGCGGGCATGCCGAGGTTGTCCAGCGCCAGCAGGCTGGCCTGCTTGTCGAGCACGCGCATCACCACGCGCTCGCCGTGGATGCCGGGCAGCGTCGAGACCCGCACGTCCACCTCGCGCCCGGCGGCGCGCAGGGTGATGCGTCCGTCCTGGGGCTGGCGTTTCTCGGCAATGTCCAGGCGCGCCATGACCTTGATCCGCGACACCAGCATGGCCGACAGCGCACGCGGCGGGCGCAGCACTTCGCGCAGATGCCCATCGACGCGCAGGCGCACCACCAGGCTCTGCTCGAAGGTTTCGATGTGAATGTCCGAGGCATGCAGGCGCAGGGCCTGGCCAAACAGGCCGTTGATCAGGCGGATCACAGGGGCTTCGTCGTCGCTTTCGAGCAGGTCTTCGATGCGTGGCATTTCGCTCATCAGGCTGTCGAGGTCAACCTGCTCGCCGATGCCTTCGATCAATGCGGCGGTAGCCGAGTCGGCAGCCTGGTAGAGCTGACCCAGGCGCTCGTCGAAAGCGGCGCGATCGAGGCGCTCCAGGCGCAGTGGCTGGCCATGCACGCGCAGCAGCTCTTGCACCTGGTCGCTGTCGGCATCCTCGCGCAACCATAGCTGCCAGCCCTGATCGTCCTGGGCCATGGCAACGCCAGCCTGACGCGCCAGGCGGTAGCCGAGCATCACCAGTCACCGCCTTCAAGCCGCGCGCGACTGGCTGGAAACGCCTTGAGCAAGGCGCCACCTTCGGCGAGTTCCGGCATCTGCAAGGCGGTGTCCTGCTGCAGGCTGCGGTACTTTTCCTGGCTCAGCCCGGCAAGGCTCGGCCCGTCGCGCATGATCCGCGGGCGGATGAATACCATCAGGTTCTGCTTCACGTTGCGGTTGCTGTCGGAGCGGAACAAGCGACCCAGCACGGGGATGTCACCGAGCAACGGCACGCGCTGGTTGCTGGTGGTGGATTCGTCGCTGATCAGGCCACCGAGAATCACCAGGCCATTGTCATCGACCATGACCTTGGTCTTGATCTCGCGCTTGTTGGTGATCACATCGCTGGCGGCGCGCGAATCGGCGATCGAGGACACTTCCTGGACGATGTCCAGGCGCACGCTGTTGTCGCTGTTGACCTGCGGCTTGATGCGCAGCTTCACCCCCACCTCCTTGCGTTCGATGGTCTGGTAGGGGTTGGCGTTGTTCTGGGTCACGGAGCCGGTGACGAAGGGCACCTCCTGACCGACCAGGATCGACGCCTCGGCGTTGTCCAGGGTCAGCAGCGTCGGGGTCGACAGCAGGTTGAAACCGCTCTTGCCCTTGAGCGCATTGATCAGCATGGCGAAGTTGAAACCGCCGCCGAAATGGCCGATGCCGGCGGTGGCGCCCGTGGTGGCCGAGAGCAGTTTGCCCAGTTCCTTGTTGTCGCCGCTGGCGGCAGCGCCCGCGATGCTGGCGATGTTCACGCCGTTGCTGCCGAAGTTGACGATGCCGGCGCCGAACTTCTCGTCGGCGAACAGCCACTGCACGCCGAGCTCCTGGGCGCTGCTGTCGGACACCTCGGCGATGATCGCCTCGACCACCACCTGGGCGCGGCGGATATCGAGTTGCTCGACGATGTTGCGATAGGCCGCAAGCTCGCTGTCAGGGCCAACCATGACCACCGCGTTGGCGCCTTCTTCATACTCCAGGCGCACGCCAGAATCGCTGGCCGTGCGTACCGGCGCCTCCTTGCCTTCGCCTGCGGGCGCATCGGGCACCCCGCCGTCCTGGCCGAGACCGCGCAGCACCTTGACCACTTCCGCAGCATTGGCGTGACGCAGGTAGATCACCTGGGTGTTGCTGCTGTGCAGGTTGTCGCTGGGCCGGTCGAGTTGGCCGAGCAGCGCACGGACGCGCTCGCGGCTGTCGGCGCTGCCGCGCACCAGCAGCGCATTGCTGCGCGGGTCGGCCACCACCTGGGCACTGTCGGCGCCCTGCTCGCGGGCCAGCAGGCGGGTGACCAGGGGCGCGGTGTCGGCGGCGCTGGCATGCTTGAGTGGCATCACCTGCAAGGGTTCGTCGCTGACCTGGTCGAGCTGGCGCAGCAGCTTGTCGATGCGCTCCAGGTTGCTGCGCCAGTCGGTGACCACCAGCAGGTTGGCGGCAGGGTATGGGGTGATCACCCCGACGCGCGGGTCGATCAGCGGCTTGAGGATGCCGAGCATCTGTTCGCTGGCGGCGTTGCGCACATTGAATACCCGGGTCGCCACGCCGTCGCTGCCCTTGCTCTGCTTGCCGGCGTTCTCCACCGGCACCGGCTCCAGGCGCGCGGCCTGGTCGGGGACGATCTACACGCTGCCGTTGGGCAGGTCGACGGCGGCAAAGCCCTGGGCACGCAACTGGGCGAGGAAGATGTCATAGATGGCTTCGGCGTCGTGGCGGTCGACGGTGCGTACCGTGACCTTGCCGGTGACCCGCGGATCGACGATGAACGTGGTGCCGGTGATGCGCGAGACGCTGTCGATGAACTCGCCCATGTCGGTGTCGACGAAGTTCACCTCGTATTGGGGCACGCCCTCTTCGTCGACTTCAGGGTCTTCGGCCCAGGCCTGCGCAAAGCACAGGCCAAGGCTCAGCACGCAGGCCACAGCGTATCTTGCGATCATTGCTCATCCTTGCCGCTTGAAGCCGGTCACGGCGGGCCGTGGCGGCCAGGGCAGGCGCTCGCGCCGCCCCTGGTTGTCGAAAATCAGGCCATCGGCATCGATGTCCTGCAGCACGATCCCTGGCGCCAGGCGCTGGCCGCGGCCCAAGGTGCGAACCTGCTGGCCGAAGCGCAGCACCACCACGGTGGCGGACAGCGGCTCGGCCTTGAGCCCGCCGAGGTATTGCAGGGGCAGGCGCGTCAGGGGAATGCCGCCCTCTTCGGGTGGCGCCTGCCAGTGACCGGCCATCAGGCCTGGCAAGGTGGGTGTCTGTTCGCGCGGGACACTGAGCGGTTGCGGCTGGCGACTCAGTTGCAGGATGCACTGGGCAGCGAGCCAGCCGGCCAGGGTCAGCAGCAGCACGCTGGGCAGGCGCGACAGCCCGATCACGAGGCCACCTGGCGCGGATGCCACCCCGGATGCCCCTGCACATAGCGCACCTGGGGCAGTTGCAGCGGCGCCAGTTGCCAGTTCGGCTCCTGGCGCGCCAGCCAGGCCTCGACCTTCTGCCACAGCGGCTCGCCGGCCTGGGCATCGAAGTGCAGGCCAAAGGTGCGGCACAGGCCCTGCACCGTGGGCAGCCCGGCGACACGCTTGCCCATTGGGCTGTAGCTGACCTGCCAGGCATGGCCTTGCCAGCGCGGCAGGTCCTGGCTGTTGTCGAGCAGCAGCGGATCGCCGAACAACTGCTCGGCGGCATTCTCCAGCACCTGTTCCACCTGGCGCGCAGGAGCCTCGACCACCGGCGCCGGGTAGCCGCCGGTGAGGCTGATCAGGTGCTCGCGGGTGATCGCCTGGCCTGCTGGCAGCGGATGGTCGTAACGCAGGCCCGGCAACAGCACCGGCATGCTCGAGTCGTCGGCCAGGGCCTGGTGCAGGAGACGGTCCCAGCTGCCGCCACGGGTGTCACGACGCCACAAGGGCTGCGGCGCACGGGCCAGTGGCTGGTCGAGCCAGGCGGCATGACCGGCGCGCTGCTGGCGCAGCGTGCTGCGTAACTGGCTGGCACGCGCCTGGGCAGTGGGCGAAAGTTGATCGTCGAAAGCGGGTACGAAGCGCGCCTCGAATCGCCACTGCCCTGCAGTGTGCTGACAGCGCAGGCGATAGACGCCACTGGCGCGACACCCGGCGAACAGCACCGGCACCTGGCGCCCCGACGCTTGCGTGACAGGCACCGGCGTCGGCCACAGGTCCTGGCCACGGGCACACAGCAGCACATCGATTTCCTCGATCCGCTCGGCAAGCCACAGGCCGGGGCCAGTGCCGACATCCGCCAGGGCGACCACCAGGTCGGCCTCGCGCCGCGCTTGCTGGAAACTTGGCAGCAATGATTGGTACCACTGCTTGAGCGAGGCTTTCTGATCCTGGGCGTAAGGGTCAGTCACACCGACCACCGCAATGCGCACGCCGCCGCGCTCGAACACGCGCAGAGGCTCGACACCCAGGCCCTTGGCCTGTTCAGCGCCAAGACCAGCGCCGAGGGTGATTGCAGGGGACTGGCGATAGAGGGCGGCGCAGCGTTGCGGCCACAGCACGCGCTCATCGCTGCTCACACGCACGTCGCTGGCCAGTATCCGGCTGCCTTGCACGCCGCTATCGCCTTGGGTCAGGTAGGCCAGGCCGCTGCCATTCCAGTTCTGGCCGTTCTCCAGGGTCAGGCAGCGCTCGGCGCCGGACTCGTCCCGCATCTGCTCCATCAGTGCGGCCAACACGGCATAACCGCCGAGGCGCGCCTGGCTGGCCTGGCTGGCATCGAGCAATGGCGCGAGCTCGGCATGGCCGCTACTGGCATGGCTGCCGGTCATCCATGGAGCACGCCCCAGATGGCTGACCGGCCCCAGGCGCGTGGCAGGCACCACTGGCAGGCCAGGCTCGCGGGCATCGAGGGTGTCGGCGACATAGAGCAGTTCGAGCGAGGCATCGCCGCCGCGCTGACCGGGGATCGCGGAGCAGGCGCCCAACAAAGGCGCCAAGGCCCCGACGCCCATCCAGCCAATCACTTCGCGTCTGCGCACACTGCTCGCCATCGACCCCGCCATCCCTAACCTGAGTTCACGTTCGGCCCCGGATATTGGGGTGGCTGCGTGACAGTTTGATGGCAGAAATCCGACAACCGATGCGGTAAAGCTCTGACGAATCTTGTTACTAATAGCGCTAGGTTTTAAAACCCCGTTAATATTTTTGCCAATCAATCATCACACTTGCCCCCTAAAGTCGCGGTTCCTCTTACTCAGCCATTACAAGGACACCCTGATGAGTCGAGAAACCGGCGATAACCTGGACCGGAACCAGAGCGGCAACCTGCCGATGGCCAGTGTGATGGATACCTACCTGAGCCGTCGTACCGTGATGCGCGGCAGCCTCGGCGCGGCCATCGCGATGATCGCAGGCACCGGCCTGACCGCCTGTTTCGACGGTGGTGGCGGCAGCTCCCATCACGATGATCCGGTCACCGAGCCTCCTGTGACCGAACCGCCAGCCAAGCTCAAGCTGGGCTTCCAGTCCATCGCCGGCTCGCGCACCGACGCTTGCGTCATTGCCGCCGGTTACAGCGCCTACGTGATCGCGCCGTGGGGCACGCCGCTGAACAGCAACGGCAATCCGTGGAAGTCCGACGGCAGCAATACCTCGACCGACCAGGCCAACGCGATGGGCATGAACCATGACGGCATGCACTTCTTCCCCATCAACGGCAGCTCCGACGATGGTTTGCTGGCGATCAACTTCGAATACATCGAAGCCGACGCGCTGCACCCGAACGGCCCGACCACCGATGGCACTGGCAAGCGCCCGGTCGAGGAAGTGCGCAAGGAGATCAACGCCCACGGCGCCGGCGTGGTGCGCCTGAGCAAGGTCAACGGCCGCTGGCAGGTGATGCAGAACGACCCGCTCAACCGCCGCTTCACCACCGCTTCGCTGATGGACATCGCCGGGCCCCTGCGCGGCACCGATCACGTCAAGACCAAGTTCTCGCCGACTGGCACCCAGGCACGCGGCACCAACAACAACTGCGGTAACGGCTACACGCCGTGGGGCACGTACCTGACGTGCGAAGAAAACTGGCCTGGCATCTTCGTCAACAAGGGCGTGCGCCCGGCAGACCAAGTGCGCATCGGCGTCAGTGCCAGCAGCGGCCAATACAAGTGGGAGACGGCTGCCGGTGATGCCAGCGAGGTCAACGGTGAGTTCGCCCGCTTCAACGTGACCCCGACCGGCGCCAGCGCCACCGACGACTACCGCAACGAAGCCAGCACTTATGGCTACATCGTCGAGATCGACCCGTACAACAGCGCCACCCTGGCAGTGAAACGCACCGCCCTTGGTCGCTTCCGCCACGAGGGCTGCTGCCCGGGCCTGGCGGTCGCTGGCAAGCCGCTGGTGTGGTACACCGGCGACGACTCGAACAACGAGTACCTGTACAAGTTCGTCTCCGACGCCGTCTGGGATCCGGCCGACGCCACCCCGGCCGACCGCCTGGCCACCGGTGCCAAATACATGGACAAGGGCAAGCTCTACGTGGCCCGCTTCAATGCGGACGGCAAGGGTGTGTGGCTGCTGCTGGACGTTGCCACCCCCACCACCGCCGGCAGCACGCTGGGTGCACTGTACGGCGACCTGCCGGGCATCATACTCAACACCCGCGGTGCGGCTGACGCGGTCGGCGCCACGCCGATGGACCGCCCTGAGTGGACCGCCGTCAACCCGCTCAACGGCGATGTCTACCTGACGCTGACCAACAACAGCGCGCGTACCGCCGCCAAGGTGGATGCGGCCAACCCGCGCGGCCCGAACCGTCACGGCCACATCATCCGTTGGCACGACAGCGACGATCACAAGAGCTTCACCTGGGATATCTTCGTGTTCGGCGCCAACGCCGCCGGTGCACCGGATATCAACCGCTCGGGCCTGACCGAACTGAACCAGTTCGCCAGCCCCGACGGGATGAGCTTCGATAGCCGTGGGGTGCTGTGGTTCGAGACCGACAACGGTGAGACCACCTTGACCAGCTACACCAATGACCAGTTGCTGGCGGTGATCCCCACCGACCTGGTCGATGCCACCGGCAAGCAGATTCCGGTCAACGCGCAGAACCAGGTGGACCTGCGGCGCTTCTTCGTCGGCCCTAACGGCTGCGAGGTGACGGGGATCAGCTTCACACCGGACAACAAGACGCTGTTCATCAACATCCAGCACCCGGGGAACTGGCCCTATACCGACAAGGCGACGGATGTGACGCCTGCGGGGAGCCGAGTGCGACCACGGGCGTCTACCGTGGTGATTCAACGCAATGATGGCGGTGAGATCGGAACGGCCTGATCCGGAACCTGTAGTCCGCGGTGCTCAAAGGCCGCGGATTGCCTGCCCAGCTCACCATCGCCGGGGCCGCCTTGCGGCCCCATCTGGCTGCGGAGCTTGAACGCTAGAACACCGGCTCGCGCCCGCGAATCCGAACCTGTTGCGCCGGCACCCGCGCATGCCACTGCACCACCCCCAACGCCTCGACCTGAAACTGGCTGCGCACCACTCGCCCGTCTTCCTCGAACGAAAGCTGCAACAGGAAGAACCCGCTGTTGAGTAACAATCCCTCGCTCAACCGAGCAAAGCTCTCGTCATCCAAAGCGCCCAGTGCCTGGCGTAACCCTCCCGCATCGACATAACCCGACGCCGGCCGATGAGTGATGATCCGGCTGAGCAGCGAGCGGGAAAAATGCCCCTCGTAGAGCGCCTCCAGCAACGGCAGGTGCTCCAGGTTCAAGGCATTGGCATTGAGCCGCCAACCGCTGGTCTGCGGCAATGCGCACAGCATCGGATAGCGCCCCTGGCGCCCGGCATCGGGCTCCAGCAGCAGGTTCAACTCGCTCGGGTCGAGCATCGCCTGGTTGGCCGCCAGACGTGGTGGCTGCTGGCGCAGGTACTGGCCGCTCTCGGCACCTTGCAGGCGGGTGTCGCTGTCAGCGTCCAGCCAATCGGCCAGGGCGTCGACCAATCGCTCGGCAGCCATGTCGTCGCCGAGCAATCGACGCAACTGGCGCTCGGCACGCTCGGCGTCTTCCCCCAGCAAGGCATTGACGTTGAAGCAGGTGTGCTGGTCGCGTACCTGCAGGCGCGCCTTGCCTGCACCAAAGTCATACTCCAGCGCCTGGCCGCGCAGGGCCTGCCAGAACAGGGGGCTGGCGCGCCAGGTCGGATCGCGCAGGGCCTGGCTGGCATAGGCAAGGCCAGCCTGCTCCATCGCCCGCACCTGCACGCGCTGGCGCAGCAAGCGCGTCTCATCGACCTGCCGACGCCCCTCCTCCACCAGCCAGGCCAGGCCCGCCGCAAGCATCGCCAGCGCCACCATCACCATCAGCAACGCTGCACCCTGTTGTCGTCCACCACCCATTGCACCGCGCCTCGTCATCCGTGGAGGCGCCAGTCAACACGGTGCGTGTTGCAAGCACATGGCAACGTTTCCCGACAGTCACGTTGGCGTCATCTGAAGCAGGCAGGATTGGCCTTCCTTTTCATGACGTTACAGGAGTTCTCGCACATGGGCGGTATAGGCATCTGGCAACTGGTGATCGTGCTGCTGATCGTTTTCTTGCTGTTCGGCACCAAGCGCCTCAAAGGCCTGGGCAGCGATGTCGGCGAAGCGATCCAGGGTTTTCGCAAGTCGATGGGCGGTGACGACAACAGCAGCGCATCACCCAACGCACAGGTTCAACAGCAGCAACCAACGGATCGCCAAGGCTGATGTTCGAGATCGGCTTCAGCGAACTGCTACTGGTTGGCGTCGTCGCTCTGCTGGTCCTGGGGCCCGAACGCCTGCCGGTGGCGATGCGCACCGTCGGGCGCGGTCTTGGGCAGGCGCGGCAGGCCATGAACATGCTGCGCGCCCAGGTCGAGCGGGAAATCGACATGCCAGCCCTGGACGATGCGGCGCTGCGCAAACTGGAGCAGGACATCCGCCAGGGTGTCAGCCTCGATGAAGCACCCGCCAGGGAACGTACATCATGAGCTTCGCTGTCCACGGAAGGTCGGCAATGCCGCTGACCGAACACCTGCGAGACGTGCGCAAGCGCCTGGTGCGGTGCCTGCTGGCCATCGCCCTGGCGTTCGCTGTGTTGTTCCCCTTCGCCCAGACCCTCTACACCCTGGTCTCCGAGCCGCTGCGCCGCTTCCTGCCCGAGGGCGCGAGCATGATCGCAACCAGCGTCACCTCGCCGTTTCTCACGCCCTTCAAGCTGACGGCCATGTGCGCGCTGTTCATCAGCATGCCAGTGCTGCTGCATCAGGCTTGGGGCTTCATCGCGCCGGGGCTGTATCGGCGGGAGAAACGCATAGCACTGCCGCTGCTGGTGTCGAGCATCCTGCTGTTCTACGGCGGCATGGCGTTCGCGTTCTTCCTGGTGTTTCCGATGATGTTCGGCTTCTTCGCCAGCGTGACCCCCGAAGGCGTGGCAATGATGACCGACATCAGCCAGTACCTGGACTTCATTCTCGCCCTGTTCCTGGCGTTCGGCCTGGCATTCGAAATTCCGGTGGCAACCTTCATCGTGGTCTGGGCAGGCCTGACCGATGTTGCCAGCTTGCGCCGTAGCCGGCCCTACGTGATCGTCGGCTGTTTCGTGGCCGGTATGATCCTCACGCCTCCTGACGTGTTCTCCCAGACCATGCTCGCCATCCCGATGTGGTTGCTGTTCGAGATCGGCCTGCTGGCCTGCGGGTCCCTTCAAAACCGCACCCGCCTTTCGTAGCGCCTACAGCGGGAGGCGTTGCCTGCTCCCTCTTGCACCACGCGGCTCACATGCTGGGGACTCCGTCAATTGATGAGTCCCCAGCATGATCCCACTACACCTGCACACCCGCTTCGCTCTTGATCAACTTATCGAAATCAGTCGGCCACTCTCAGCACAGGCCTTCCGCGAAATGCTCATCCCCGTGTTCGGTGACGACGTGCCAGACAGTTGCTATCAGCAGCTGCAGGACGCACTGCGCGACGGCACACTGAGCAACCCTGTACACCAGGTGAACCCACAGGTGGCAGGCAAAGCCTGCTACGACAATGCCACGCGTATCATCCACCTGCACCCCGAGGTGATCGCTAGCGCGCTGCTGCAGCCACAGGCGGCCTGTGAACTGGCGACCATCCTGCTGCACGAGTTCGGTCATCACCTGGACAACCTTCTGCGCCAAGACTTCGCGAAAGGCCTGGACGATGGCTTTGCCTCGATCGCCGAGGATGCAGAACTCGAGGAAGGTGCGCGCTTCGCCTACCTGATCGGTTGCATGGAGTCAGGCCCAAGCGGTGAGCTGCAGATCGCCCAACTGACCGAAGCAGGCCGAACCATCACCCTGCGAGCCGATGACCAGGCCATGCGTCTGTTCATCCGCCAGAGCCAGGATGAACATGCGCAACGCGCCAACACCAATGAAGGCAGCACCGAGGGCTTTTCTGCGGGCAAGGGCGACAAGAAAAACCCTGAAATGTCCTGGGGGCATGAGTCGATCGAGGAAGACCTCAAGTACGCCGGGTTCAATGAGCAACAACGCAAGGCGATCTATTTCGGCAACTGGTTGCGCGACTACTCGCAGTTGCTCGATCCCAAGCTGGTCCGCGCCGAGGACGCGCCCAAAGAGTTCCCGCGCAAGCTCTCCCGGAAAGTCCTGACCCAACTCGTAGACCTGCTGGCGCTCAAGGCATTTCCCAGCCTGCAATCCACGCCGCAAGAGCGCGCGCACTACGTGGTCACACCGCAGATGCTCGGGGTGTATCGTCCTACCGAGCACATCGATAATCCCTACAACCCCAACCCGTCAGCGACTGACCCAAGCACCATCGATGCAGACTTCGAGCCGCCTGTCGCACAGGACGATCCGCGGTTGCAGGTCGATCCGGATACGTCCATGAAGCGCCACATCTTCAGTTCGGTCGATTACATGTGCGAACGACTACGCGAGGCAATGGCGGCGGGCCCGACCCCTGAGGGCATGCGCGAATTCGGTGCAGCACTGCACGTGCTGGAAGATTACTTCGCCCACTCCAACTACGCCGAATTGAGCCTGCACAAGCAGGGTCACGACACGGTACTGACCTGGACCGCACAAGCCGACTGCAAGCACGGCTGGCCCATCGTCACCGGCATGTTCGCCGGCAGCGATGTGATAGCCAGCCTGGCCGAGCCGATGGCCAATGCACTCTTCGCCCCCTCCGGCGACTTCGAGAACATCACGCCAGGGCAGCGCTCGGACACTGAACTGGCGCTGCTGATCCTGCTTCAGGACCACCCCGATCCGCAGTGGCAGGAATACCTGAACACCGCACTGGAAGTTCGCGACACGTTGGCGGACCTCCCAGGGTTCAATGTGGCGAGGCGCATTTCCTGGATCACGGGCTCACCGCTGCGCCTTGCAACCGACCTGCCCAAGGTTGGCTACCGGGCCATCCTCAACCTGATCGGCAACTCGGTCGACGATATCCAGACGTACAGAATGGGCAATCCCATGCTCACCGGCTCGACCAATCCGACCCACTCCCAGCTTGCCAAGGACCATGACGTGCATCCGCTGCATACCCTGGCCACCCTGATGGCCCGGGTTGCAGTGCGCGATGTCGGTTTCGCCATGTTCAAATACTGGGAGGGGGGGCGGTTGCGCGATCCGGTCAAGATAGCGCGCAGCTACTTTACCCACCCCAACGACAGCGAATGGCAGGACGAACTGGTCAGCAAATGGGCAAGCGAGCATCCCACGGAAATTCAGAAATCCAGCGACCCTGCTGTCTTCGAAGCGCTCGACCACGATCATGAGGCGCCAGCGGTGGATGAAAGCGCTTGGGAACGTCTGAAAGGGCTGTTCAGTTAAAACCTGTAGAAACGACAAGCCCCGGCAGAAGACTGCCGGGGCTTGTCGATTTGCAGCAGCAAAATTTCAGCGCACTCAGATATCCAGCAAAGGCCAGACCTCATACGCCGGCGTTTCATAAGGGTGGCTCTGCTTCAATGCGGCGACCACCTGGCGAACCTGCTCATCGGCCACCACCAGCTCCACCTTCCACTCCTCCACCACCTCGACCTGGCCCACCTGCCCGAGGAATGGCTGGCTGCCATCCAACGGGCGGAACTGACCCTGGCCAAGCGTCTGCCAGGCACAGTGATCGTAGTCACCGATACGTCCACCTCCAGCGGCGAACACGGCGGCCTTGACCACCTCGACATGGCTGGCGGGGACGAAGAAGGCGAGCTTGTGCACCGCTTAGTTCACCCACACCCGCGCGTTGCGGAACATGCGCATCAGCGCAGCGTCTTCCTGCCACTCATCCGGACGCCAGGAGTTCTGCACGGCACGGAACACACGCTCAGGGTGCGGCATCATGATGGTGACGCGACCGTCGCGGCTGGTGAGACCGGTGATGCCCCGTGGCGAACCGTTCGGGTTGGCCGGATACTGCTCGGTGACCTTGCCGTGGTTGTCGACGAAACGCAGGGCCACGCAACCGGACAGGTCGGCTTCCAGCAGTGCCTCCTCGCTGGCGAACTCGGCATGGCCTTCGCCGTGGGCAATGGCGATCGGCATGCGCGAACCGGCCATGCCCTGCAGGAAGATCGAGTTGGACTTCTGCACCTCGACCATGGCTACACGCGCTTCGAACTGCTCCGAGCGGTTGCGCACGAAGTGCGGCCAGTACTCGGTTCCCGGGATCAGCTCGTGCAGGTTGGACATCATCTGGCAACCGTTGCACACGCCCAGGGCGAAGCTGTCGGTACGCTCGAAGAAGGCCTGGAAGGCATCGCGGGCACGGCTGTTGAACAGCGCCGACTTGGCCCAGCCTTCACCGGCGCCCAGTACGTCGCCGTAGGAGAAGCCACCACAGGCGACCAGGCCCTTGAAAGCTTCGAAGTCGACGCGACCGGCGAGGATGTCGCTCATGTGCACGTCGATCGCGGCAAAGCCTGCACGGTCGAAGGCTGCAGCCATCTCGACCTGGCCGTTGACGCCCTGCTCACGCAGGATCGCCACTTGCGGACGCACACCCTTCTTGATGTAGGGCGCGGCAACGTCTTCGTTGACGTCGTAGCCGAGCTTGACCGACAGGCCTGGATTGTCCTCTTCGAGCAGGACATCGAACTCCTGGTCGGCGCAGTCGGCGTTGTCGCGC
Source organism: Pseudomonas sp. NBRC 111143 (assembly GCF_001320965.1). Classification (NCBI taxonomy): domain Bacteria; kingdom Pseudomonadati; phylum Pseudomonadota; class Gammaproteobacteria; order Pseudomonadales; family Pseudomonadaceae; genus Pseudomonas; species Pseudomonas sp. NBRC 111143. The sequence goes on from NZ_BCBT01000052.1 coordinate 29,228, forward strand.
AGGCGCTGGATCTGATAGCTGGTCTCGGCCCACTGGCGCTGCAGCATGCGGCGGTCATCGTCGAACAGCACTTCGCCGTTCAGGCTGATGGACACCTCGCCGTTGTTGACCGGCTTGCCGATCACCGCGACGCACTCCTCGCCCAGGCCGGCGGCGCTGAACTGGGCCAGTACGTCCGGCGTGGCGTCCTGGCGAACCTGGATGACCGCGCCCAGCTCTTCGTTGAAGAGGATGGCCGGCACGTCGCCCTTGCTGTCGGTCAGCGGATCGAGTTGCAGGTCGAGGCCGCAATGGCCGGCGAAGGCCATTTCCAGCACGGTGGTGACCAGGCCGCCGTCGGAACGGTCGTGGTAGGCCAGCAGGTGACCGTCGGCGTTAAGACCTTGGATCACGGCGAAGAACGCCTTGAGGTCTTCGGCGTCGTCGACGTCTGGCGCCTGGGCTGCGATCTTGCCATAGGTCTGGGCCAGGATCGAGGCGCCCATGCGGTTCTTGCCACGGCCCAGGTCGATCAGGATGAGGTCGGTCTCGCCCTTGTCCATGCGCAGTTGCGGGGTCAGGGTCTTGCGGATGTCAGTGACCGGGGCGAAGCCTGTGATGATCAGCGACATCGGCGAGGTGACGCTCTTCTCGACGCCCTCTTCGCTCCACTTGGTCTTCATCGACATCGAGTCTTTGCCGACCGGGATGGTGATGCCCAGCTCAGGGCACAGCTCCATGCCGACAGCCTTCACGGTGTCGTACAGGCGCGCGTCTTCACCTGGGTGGCCGGCAGCGGACATCCAGTTGGCCGACAGCTTGATGTCGGACAGCTTGTCGATGCGCGAGGCGGCCAGGTTGGTGATGGTTTCGCCGATGGCCATGCGCCCGGATGCCGGGGCATCCAGCAGTGCCAGCGGAGTACGCTCGCCCATGGCCATGGCTTCGCCGGTGTAGACATCGAAACTGGTGGCGGTGACGGCGCAGTCGGCCACCGGTACCTGCCACGGGCCGACCATCTGGTCGCGGGCGACCAGGCCGGTGATGGTGCGGTCGCCGATGGTGATCAGGAAGCTCTTGCTGGCCACGGCCGGGTGGCTCAGCACGCGCTGTACGGCGGTGTCCAGGTCCAGCTCGCTCGGGTCGAAATCATCGCCCAGCTCGGCTTCGCGGGTGACCGAGCGGTGCATGCGTGGCGGTTTGCCCAGCAGCACGTCGAGCGGCATGTCGACCGGGGTGTTGTCGAAGTGGCTGTCGGTGACGGTCAGGTGCTGTTCTTCGGTGGCTTCGCCGACCACGGCGAACGGGCAGCGCTCACGCTCGCAGATGGCCTTGAAGCGCTCGAAGTCGACAGCGCTGACGGCCAGCACGTAACGCTCCTGCGATTCGTTGCTCCAGATTTCGTGCGGGGCCATGCCCGGCTCGTCGTTGGGCACGTTGCGCAGTTCGAAGCGACCACCGCGGCCACCGTCGTTGACCAGTTCCGGGAAGGCGTTGGAGATGCCGCCGGCGCCGACGTCGTGGATGAAGGCGATCGGGTTGTCGTCGCCCAGCTGCCAGCAGCGGTCGATGACTTCCTGGCAACGGCGCTCCATTTCCGGGTTTTCACGCTGGACCGAGGCGAAGTCCAGGTCAGCCGAGCTGGCGCCGGTGGCCACCGACGAGGCAGCGCCGCCGCCCAGGCCGATCAGCATGGCCGGGCCGCCGAGCACGATCAGCTTGGCGCCGACGGTGATCTCGCCCTTCTGCACGTGGTCTTCACGGATGTTGCCCATGCCGCCGGCGAGCATGATCGGCTTGTGGTAGCCGCGCACTTCTTCACCGTGAGGGGTGTTGATGCTCTGCTCGAAGGTACGGAAGTAGCCGGTCAGGGCCGGACGACCGAATTCGTTGTTGAACGCGGCGCCGCCCAGCGGGCCTTCGATCATGATGTCGAGGGCGTCGACGATGCGCTCAGGCTTGCCGTAAGCCTGCTCCCATGGCTGTTCGAAGCCCGGGATGCGCAGGTTGGATACGGTGAAGCCGGTCAGGCCGGCCTTGGGCTTGGCGCCACGGCCGGTCGCGCCTTCGTCGCGGATTTCGCCGCCGGAGCCAGTGGAGGCGCCGGAGAACGGGGCGATGGCGGTCGGGTGGTTGTGCGTTTCGACCTTCATCAGGATGTGCACCGGCTCCTGCACCGCACCGTACTGGCGGGTTTCAGGATTCGGGAAGAAGCGGCCGGCGACGTTGCCGACGATCACCGAGGCATTGTCCTTGTAAGCCGACAGCACGCCTTCGTTGTGCATCTGGTAGGTGTTCTTGATCATGCCGAACAGGCTCTTTTCCTGAGCCTGGCCGTCGATGTCCCAACTGGCGTTGAAGATCTTGTGGCGGCAGTGCTCGGAGTTGGCCTGGGCGAACATCATCAGCTCGATGTCGTTCGGGTTGCGCTTGAGCCCCTGGAAAGCGTTGACCAGGTAGTCGATCTCGTCTTCGGCCAGGGCCAGGCCCAGGTCGACGTTGGCCTGGGCCAGGGCGGCGCGGCCACCTGCGAGAATGTCGACCGAGGTCATCGGCTTGGGCTGGGCATGGCTGAACAGGTCTGCGGCCTGCTCCAGCTGAGTCAGCACGCGCTGGGTCATGCGATCGTGCAGTTCGGCGGACACCTGCGCGACGTCGGCGTCGCTGAGCGAGCCGGCCACGTAGTAGGCGATGCCGCGCTCCAGGCGCTGGATCGACTGCAGGCCGCAGTTATGGGCGATGTCGCTGGCCTTGGAGGCCCAGGGCGAAATGGTGCCCAGGCGCGGCACGACCAGGAACAGGCGGCCGCTCGGCTCCTGTACCGGCACGCTCGGGCCGTACTTGAGCAGACGGCCCAGCACCTGCTGCTGGTCGGCGGTCAGCTCGCCGTCGACGTCGGCGAAGTGGGCGAATTCGGCATACAAACCAGTAACAGCGGGGACTTTCTGGCTCAGTTGCTCGAGTAATTTACCGTGGCGAAAGGCAGAAAGGGCAGGAGCGCCGCGCAGGATCAACATCGTCGGGACAGCCTCAGGAAGGGGTGTGCTTAGAGGCCGTGCATTCTAGCCTAATTCGACGGCTTTCGGCACCCGCCAGAGGGCAATGCTGCCGGGCGGTGGAACCGGACCTGGGGGTCAGAATTCTGCAGGCTGGCCTGAGGGGTTTTCACTGGGCGATCCTCCGAAGGCAAGCCCCCGCAAACACACAACCCGCTACCAGACAAGCTAACGGTTGTCGAGATATGGCGCGGGCGGTCCTTTGCGTATACTGCAACCTATGTTCGCCCACACTGCTTTGCGCCAGCGCTGCGCCAGATGGCTCTTCGCAACCGGACTCTTGCTGATGCTCGGTGCCTGTGTTGAAAAACCCAGCACCCTCGAGCGCGTGAAGGAGGACGGCGTGCTGCGCGTCATAACCCGCAACAGCCCGGCCACCTACTTCCAGGACCGCAACGGCGAAACCGGCTTCGAATACGAGCTGGTCAAACGTTTCGCCGACGATCTGGGCGTCAAGCTGGAGATCGAGACCGCCGACAACCTCGACGACCTGTTCGACCAGTTGGGCAAACCTTCCGGCCCGGTGCTGGCCGCCGCCGGCCTGGTCAGCAGCGAGCAACGCACCATCCAGGCGAAGTTCTCCCACCCGTATCTCGAAGTCACCCCCCAGGTCATCTACCGCAATGGCCGTTCCCGCCCCACCGAACCCAAGGACTTGATCGGCAAGAAGATCATGGTGCTCAAGGGCAGCAGCCATGCCGAACAGCTGGCTGAACTGAAAAAACAGTATCCGACGCTTGAATACGAAGAGTCCGACGCTGTGGAGGTGGTCGACCTATTGCGCATGGTCGACGAAGGCCAGATCGACCTGACCCTGGTCGACTCCAACGAACTGGCGATGAACCAGGTGTACTTCTCCAACGTGCGCGTGGCCTTCGACCTGGGCGATGCCCGAGACCAGCGCTGGGCCGTGGCGGCCGGCGAAGACAACAGCCTGCTCAACGAGATCAACGAGTTTCTCGACAAGGCGCAGAAGAACGGCACGCTTCAGCGCCTGAAAGACCGTTATTACGGCCATGTCGACGTGCTTGGCTACGTCGGTGCCTACACCTTCGCCCAGCACCTGCAGCAGCGCCTGCCCAAGTATGAAAAGCACTTCAAGAGCTACGCCAAGGTCGAGCAGGTCGACTGGCGGCTGCTGGCGGCGATCGGTTACCAGGAATCGATGTGGCAGCCCGAGGTGACATCGAAGACCGGCGTACGCGGCCTGATGATGCTGACCCAGCGCACCGCCCAGGCCATGGGCGTGTCCAACCGGCTGGACCCCAGGCAAAGCATCATGGGTGGGGCGAAATACTTCATGCTCATCAAGGAGCAGCTCGACGACAGCATCCAGGAGCCGGACCGCACCTGGTTCGCCCTGGCCGCCTACAACGTCGGCAGCGGCCACCTCGAGGACGCCCGTACCCTCGCCAAGCGCGAAGGCCTGAACCCGAACAAGTGGCTGGACGTGAAGAAGATGCTGCCACGCCTGTCGCAGAAGCAGTGGTACAGCAAAACCAAGTATGGCTATGCCCGCGGCGGCGAGCCTGTGCACTTCGTGGCCAACATCCGCCGCTACTACGACATCCTCACCTGGGTGACCCAGCCGCAGCTCGAGGGACAGGTGGCCGAGGGCAACCTGCATGTACCTGCGGTCAACAAAGACAAGCCGGCGGAGCAATCACCGCCGATGTAACCTGCAGCGGCCTCTTGGCGGGCAAGTCAGGACTTGGCCCGGCGCGCCTTGAAGAAGTCGCTGAGAATCTGCCCGCACTCCTGCGCCAGCACGCCCCCCTCTACCAACACCCGATGATTCAAAAAGCCCTGGGTGAAGAACTGTCCCTGGCTCTGCACCACCCCCGCCTTGGGCTCCAGCGCCCCATACACCACCCGCTCTATGCGCGAATGGACGATCAGGCCCGCACACATGCTGCAGGGCTCGAGGGTCACATAAAGGGTGCTGCCCGGCAGCCGATAGTTGCTGACAGCCTTGGCTGCATCGCGAATGGCGACCATTTCGGCGTGGGCGCTGGGGTCATTGTCGGTGATCGGTCGGTTGAAACCACGGCCGATCACCTGCCCCTGCTGCACCAGCACCGCACCTACCGGCACCTCCCCCAGCAAAGCGCCTTCAGCCGCCAGTTCCAGCGCCAACTGCATGAATGCCTGATCGCCGCTGCGATCGATGATCCGCGGACGCATCAGACCACCGCGATCGCGGCCATCAGGCCGGTTTCCATATGGTCGATTACATGGCAGTGGAACATCCAGGTGCCTGGGTTATCCGCTACCAGCGCCACCTGGGCACGCTCGTTCCTGCCCAACAGGTAGGTATCGGTGAACCAGGGCTCGGTGATCTTGCGGCGATTGGAGGCGATCACCTTGAAACTCATGCCGTGCAGGTGGATAGGGTGCTGGTACTGGGTCATGTTCTTCAGCTCGAAGATATAGCTGTTGCCCTTTTTCAGCGTGGCAATCGGCCGATCGGCGCAGGTCTTGTCGGTGATGTCCCAGGCCTGACCGTTGATCTGCCACAGACTCGGTGGCTTGCCGTTGTCGGTGTTCACCGAAACCTGGCCCGCCCATTCGAAATTGAAGTTCAGCTTCTCGGCCTTCTCCAGGTCCGGCTCGGCGATCGGGTTCGGCGGCAGCGCCTTGGGCCAGTCGCTCGGCGCCTCGCTGCTGGCGACCGAACGCAGGGTGCCAAGGCGCACAAAGCCATCGCGCAGGGAAATCTCTTCGCCGGCCTCGGGAATTCGGATGGCCAGGCAGATGCGCATGCCGGGGCCAAGCCAGTAGTCATCCTCGAGCGGCCTCGGGGTCACCGGGTTGCCATCGAGCGCATAGATCATCGCCTCGCAGTTGCCCTTGAGGTTGATGCGGTAGGTCCAGGTGTTGTCCAGGTTGAGCAGCCGCACACGCACCACTTGGCCGGCGGGCAACTCGGTGACCGCCTCGGCCTGGCCATTGATGGTGATCAAGCGCCCAGCGGTGCCATTGCGCGCGGCCTCGCGAGGCACGCTGAACGGCATGAACTCGCCCTGCTCGTCCACGTGCCAGGTCTTCAGGCTCAGGGTGCGTTCATGCCTGAAGCCGGTCGGCTCGCGCTCCTCGACGATCAGCGGCCCGACCAGGCCCCGCCCCAGCTCCTCGGAACTGCTGACATGTGGGTGGTACCAGTAACTGCCGGCATCGGGCACGCGGAACTTGTAGTCGAAGAACTCACCCGGCTTGACCGGCAGTTGCGAGACATAGGGCACACCGTCCATTTCCAGTGGCAGGCGGATGCCATGCCAATGAATGGTGGTTTCAACCGGAAGGTGATTGATGAAGCGTACCCGCAACCAGGTGCCCTGGCGCACCCGCAACTCGGTGCCTGGTGCCGAGGGCCCGAAAGCCCAGGCTTCGGTCTTGAAACCGGGAACCAGCTCGACATCCAGAGGCGCCGCGATCAGCTCGTAGTCGTGCCCGGCATTGTCGTCCTCGACCTTGCCCAGCCAGTAGCGAGCCGCGCCTCCGGCGCCCAGGCCAACCACGACGAGGCCGGTCAGGCCCTTGAGCATTTGTCGACGGGTAAAGGACATACGTGCAGGTACCTCGTTTTGCGCAATCAAGCTGCCAGCACCGCTGGCAATGAAGGGCGAATACGATACACCTGCAATTGAGAAAGATTAAGTGAACTGTTGTCGCGGAGCGTTGCGAGGGGGTGTACAAAATCACGTAACACCATAGGATACATAAACCCTCGAGACCCACCGGAGCCCACCCCATGAGCTTTTCCGATCCCACCCAAGTCGCCGACTACGGCCAGCGCACCGCCCGCATCGTTCCGGCCCTGCACGACCTGCACAAGATGACCGGTGTTCTGCTGGCCGAACATGCCGGCGTCAATGCCCGGGTGCTGGTTTTGGGTGCCGGCGGTGGGCTGGAGCTCAAGGCCCTCGCCACCCAGCAACCTGGTTGGCGTTTCACCGGCGTGGATCCATCGCGGGAAATGCTCGACCTGGCGCAGCAGACACTCGGCCCGCAGGCCACGCGGGTCGACTGGCACCAGGGGTATATCGACAGTGCCGAAACCGGCCCCTTCGATGCCGCCACCTGCCTGCTGACCCTGCATTTCCTCCCACTCGCCGAGCGCCTCGCGGCCCTGCGCGAACTGCACCGGCGCCTGCGCCCCGGTGCGCCACTGGTAGTCGCGCACCACAGCATCCCCGACCAGGGCCAGGCCCGGGATCGCTGGCTTGCCCGCAACGCGGCATTCGCCACGGCCTCGGGCGTGCCGGCCAGCCAGGCACAGGGCAGCATTGCCGCGATCAAGGCGCGCCTGCCGCTGCTGACGCCCGAACAGGACGTCGCGCTGCTGCACGAGGCCGGCTTCAGCGGTATCGAGATGTTCTATTGCGCGCTGACCTTCAAGGGCTGGGTGGCCTATCGTGGCTGACGCGCGGGAACGCGAGGGTGAAACAGGTCGAACCCTCGCTGCTTTCGGCCCAGCAGTGCCCCTGGTGCAATTGCATGATCGACCGCACGATCGACAGGCCCAGCCCGCTGGACTGTGACGAATGCTGGCGCGAGACATCGACCCTGTAGAAGCGTTCGAACACGCTTTCCAGATGCTCAGGAGCGATTGCCTGCCCACGGTTGCGCACCCGGATCAACACCTCATCGCCCTGCTCACCGGCGGTCACTTCGATGACACTGCCCGGCTCGGCAAAGCGCACCGCATTGGCCAACAGGTTGGCCAGCGCCCGGCGCAGCAATGCGGCGTCGGCCCACACCGAGCCTTCGCCATGCCACGCCAGCCGTACGTCGCGCTCGCAGGCGAGGTCTTCGAAGTAGTCGCACAGACGCCCCAACTCCTGGGCCAACTCCAGCCCGGTGCGATCGATAGGGTGGTCGGCATGCTCGGCACGGGCCAGGAACAGCATGTTGTCGATCATCCGCGACAGCCGTTGCAACTCCTCGAAGTGCGAGCCCAGCAGGCGCTGGTAGTAATGCGGTTCACGCACCTGACCGAGGCCGACTTCAGTCTGGCCAAGCAGATTGTTGATGGGTGTGCGCAAGTCATGGGCCATGTCGGCACTGACCTGCTTGAGTTGCTCGAAACCGCGTTCGAGCCGCGCCAGCATGGCATTGAACTGCTCGATCAGGGCATCCAGCTCGGCGGGTGCATCGTCGCGCTGCAGCCGCTGCGACAAGGTGCCGATGCCAATGGTTGCCGTCTGGCGCGCCAACCGGCGCAGTGGCGACATGCCGCGGCGGGCGAGCAGATAGGCCAGGGCTGCCGCCAGCACGGCCATCACCGACGAGAACAGGATGATGTTGTCGCGGTACTCGCGCAGGATGCGGGTGCGCTCGGTCAGCAAGCGCCCTGACAGAATTTCCAGTGCCGCACCGCCACCCGGTGGCTCGCTGAGTACTGAGGTATAGATGAAGGGCGTGCCATCGGCGGTGGTGCTGCGCTGCACCGCATCCAGCCCCAGTGCGTCCCCGGCAGGCAGAGGCGTGACCTGCGGCACCTCGCGGCGCCCTGGGTTGACTTCCAGCAGCGGCGCCCCGGCGACCGGCCGGATGACCAGCAAGGATTCGGTATTGCCCAGCATGTTGGCGAACAGCTGCGGCTTGTCACGCACCAACGCGCGGGCGTCCATGTCACGCAGCAAGGTACGGATCTGCTCGACGCGGGTCAGCAGCGCGCCGTCGTCACGCAGCGCCAGTTGCTGCCCGAGTGCGACATACAGTGCGCCGCCCAGCAGAGCCAAGGCGACGAACGAAAAGGTTGCCAGCAACACCGCCAGGCGCACGGTCAGCGACAGACGCCTCATGCCTCGAGCTCGCAGCGATAGCCGACGCCGTGCACGGTATGGATCAGGCGCACCGCGAAGGGTTCGTCGACTTTCTGCCGCAGGCGCCGCACCGCGACATCCACCACGTTGGTGTCGCTGTCGAAATTCATGTCCCACACCCGTGAGGCGAGGAAGGTGCGCGACAGCACCTGCTCGGGATGCTGGAGAAAACACGCCAGCAACTTGAACTCCTTGCTGGTCAGGTCGATGCGCATGCCTGCGCGTTCGCAGCGGTGCTTGCCCAGGTCCAGGCGCAGGTCACCCAGGCTGAGGATCTCTTCGTCCGGCTGCGCTTGGCCGCGGCGCAGGATGATGCGGATGCGCGCCAGCAGTTCGGCGAAGGAGAATGGCTTGACCAGGTATTCGTCGGCGCCCAGCTCAAGGCCACGCAGCCGATCTTCGAGCGTGCCACGGGCGCTGAGGAACAACACGGGGGTACGGGTCTGTGCGCGCAGTTTCTGCATCACGGCCCAGCCATCGAGCCCAGGCAGCATCACGTCGAGCAGGATCAGGTCGTAGGGGGTCTCGCGGGCCATGTGCAGGCCGTCGATACCATTGTCTGCATGATCGACACTGTAGCCGGCCTCGCCCAGGCCACCGGCCAGGTAGTCGGCGGTCTTGGCTTCGTCTTCGATGATGAGGATTTTCACTGACCCGCGTCTCCAACCCGCCTGCCGGCACCGACGCAGTATAGCGTGGTGCCAGGCTGGGCTGGCTCAGTTGCCCGGAACATGCGCGGCTTGCAGGATCAGCTTGGCCACCGCTTGCGGCTGGGAAATCAGCGAGACGTGGCTGGCATCGAGCTCGACGGTGTGGGCGTTCATGCGCTTGGCCATGAAACGCTGCTGCTCGGTGTTGATGGTACGGTCCTGGGTCGAGACGGCGTACCAGGTGGGCTTGTCTTTCCATGCCGCGACGGTGGTCTTGGCGGTCTTGATGCCAACACCGATGGGCTGCTGGACGGCGTAGTAGGTTTCGGCCTCGGCCTTGGGCAGGTCGCCGGCGAAATCGTTGACGAAGGCATTTTCGCTGAGCATGCCGTAACCGTCGGCGGACCACTGCAGGCCAGCCCCCGCCGGCGCTGCCGGGAAGCGCTTGGTCAGCGCCGGGTAGTCTTCGCCCGCTTCCGGGGCACGAGCGGCGATGTAGACCAGACCTTTGACCTTTTCCGAATCACCGGCCTGGCTGATGACCATGCCACCGTAGGAGTGACCGACCAGGATCACCGGGCCGTCCTGCTGGGCCAGCGCCCGGTTGACAGCCGCGACGTCGTCGTCGAGCGAGGTGGTCGGGTTCTGGACTGCGGTCACGTGCAGGCCTTTGGCTTGCAGCAACGGAATCACCTTGGCCCAGCTGGAAGCATCGGCGAACAGGCCGTGAACCAGCACGATGTTCTTCACTTCCTGCGGCGCGCTATCGGCGGCCCAGGTGGAGGTGGCGGCGAAGGCCGCGCCGGTGAGTGACAGGGCAAGGACGAGCGAGCGGAGTTTCATGAGCGTTCCTCTGGATGCGTACGGGGGTGAGCTCACTGTACGAAGCCAGGGGAAACCGGGGCATGACCCGTTCATTACAAAAGAATGACGGAGCTGGGCATGCCTGTTCGGGCCTCATCGCGGGACCAGCCCGCTCCCACAGAATGGACTGCCCCCAAGAAGTTGGACACCAATCCAACCTTTGGGGGCAGTTCAGAAGCACCATGATCTTGCGCATGTGGGAGCGGGCTGGTCCCGCGATAGGGCCGGAACAGGCTACATAACCCCACCAGCAGGTGCACGACCCCACCCACCAGCACCATGACCCCGGGGACCCCGGCCGCCTTCAGCGCGCCCTCGTCCAGCCGCGCCGGGTCCAACAACTGCACGCGCACGCGGGTCAATGCGACGCGCTGCTGCGACTGGAGATTTCCTGCCCCACCCAATGCCGCCAACACCTCTTCAAGTTCTACTTTTCGGATATTGCGCGGCGATAGGCCCTGGCCTCCTGTGGCCCATCAGTGCCCAAGCTGCAATAGATACCGCGGGGCACCACCTGCGATCGGCCACGCTTGCAAACCCATTCAGCCACGAGTCGACACCCATGGGTTTGCAACTGTTGATGCCCCACGCCGAGCAGGAACTGCGCGATCTCGCCGAGTCCCTGGTCGCAGCCTGCCCCGACATGCGCCAGATGGCCCGCGATACTGCGGCATCAATCCTGCGCAAGCACGGCCACCCCGATCTGGACCCCGATCACGTGCACCTCAACCGCTTCGAGGCCGCCCAGAGCAGCCCGAGAACCTTCAGCGGCTGGGAGCATCACGATGCGCCATACCAGTCGTTCACCCTGCCGCAATTGGTGATGCACCGTTTCGATGTGCATGACCAGGACAACAGTGATCTGCTCGGCTACCTGAGCGGCTTCTACTGCGACGGTCCGGGACAGGCGGTCTATGACGAGCACAACGAGATCGCCCTGCTGCCACAGGATGTACTGGAGGATTTCTGGGACATCGACTTCAGCACCCTGTTCCAGGAACGATTGGCGACTTTCTGGCGCGACCATGCCGATGACTACCGTCTACTGGCCAAGGTCAACTTCCTGGGCAAGGTGATCGAAACCTGTGCGGCCGCCCCCTCCAGCGAACTGGCGGTCCGCGCCCGACGCGTGGCCAAGGCCATCACCGGGCTGGAACTGCAGACGCCGACACTCACCCAGTTGCGCCAATCCACGGTTGCAGAAAGCGGCTATCGCGTCTGTACGTTCGATATCGCGGGCTACATCGCGAGCGACTGGCTGCGCATCGAAATGGAAGATGGCCAGCAACTGCTCTATACGCCGGGTGACGAGGAGGCGCTGCACCTGTTTGCCAGCCGCAAGGACTTGTACTGGTGGGTACTGAACAACACCAACCACGCCGACAACCGCACGCGGTTCATGAGTCACTTCCCGCTATCGGCCAATGACCAGTCCGGTGATTCGGTCGGTCTCAACCACATGATCGACCTGCTGTTCTACAACTGGGGTGGGGATGATCATCACTGCCTCAACCAAGTCGATCGCACCATCGCCGATGATGCGTTCAGCCATCTGCGTGACAGTGCACGGCAACGCATGAACGACGACGCGCACTTTGCCCTGCGCTCCAATGGCGACCTGCGCAAACAGATGTGGATCGGCTACCTGGCGGCATTCGCCAAGGTGTTCGGGCCCATCGCGGCGATTGACTGGCCGATCGCGCTGGCCGCAGTGGGGGCGGGCATCGCCGACATGGGGCTCAACATTGATCAAGCGGTCAATGGCCATACCACCGGCGAACGCCAGGCTGGGGTCAAAGGAGCGATCTTTGCGGCCATCGACACGCTCTTCAACGCCACCATGCTGCACAGTGCCGCCGGCGAAATCGAGTCCGCGAGCGAGTTGGCGGGTGAGGCCGAGGCAGCAACCGGAACGGAGCCGGCGGTACAGCCGGAGCCGTCTGCTGAAACAGAACCGTTTGAAGAACTCGAAACTGCGACGGTCGAGGATGTCCAGGCCTGGGTGCCGGAACCCTTCAGGCCAGCCGAGCAGCGGGTGATGCTAGAGCCCTATGAAACCAACATCATACTGAGCGCCCCTGAAGGCAGCGGAGGGCAACCTGGCATCTATCTTCAACATGGCAATTTCTACGTACTGATCGACGACGAGCCGTATCAGGTTCGCTATGTGAACGAGATGCGCGGCTGGGTCGTGATCGATCCGCAGAACCCCTACTCCTTCTACCGCAACATCCCCATCGCCATGGACGACCAGGGGCTATGGCAGCCATTGGAGCGACCGGGCCTGAAGGGCGGGATGATGCCGCGCAAACTTCTCAAGCTCTGGGGAAGGGTGAGCTCTCCATCGATGCCCGAACCACTTCCAACCTCCGCCTACGACATACCAGCCGACATGCGTCCCAGCCTCCAAAATTCGGCGAACAGCCCCGGTGACGAGCGTGTCCTGAACGGTACGATGTTCAACCCCAACCCGGAAATCGAACGGGCAAACGGTGTATTTCGAGAAACCAGGGACCGCCTGGCCGCCGATGCACAGGAATACCTCGCCTCGGTGCAGACGCCACCCCGTCCCGAACTGCCCGAGCTGCCACGCCAGACGACGCCCAAGCAAATCATCCGTGGCGTTTTCGAGAACAGCCAAGGCATGGTCATCGGCGAAGCCCACTCACAAGTTGGCAGCAAGAAATTCCTGATCGACAACATGGCACTGCTGAAGCGGGAAAAGGTGAAGGTGCTTTACCTTGAACACTTCATGACCGACTTCCAGCAGACCGACCTCGACCTGTTCAACCGCAGCGGCCAGATGCCCGCGACGTTGAAAACCTATGTGCGTAGCCTGGACCTGGGTTTTCGCCTGCACGGGTTTGAGCGATATACCTTCGAGAACCTGCTGCTCGAAGCCCAGAGAAATGGCATTCGCCTGCAGTCCATCGATTGCATGGCGAGCTACCGGCAAGCATGGGTTCAAGCACCTTCACCGGTGGTCCGCCAGCAGATGATGAACTTCTATGCCCACGAGGTCATCGCTGCGGATCAAGGGCGCGCAGCCAGCAGATGGGTCGCACTGGTCGGCAATTCGCACGCCAATACTTTCGAGCAGGTGCCGGGGATGAGCGAACTCGAGGGCGTGACGGGCATGCGTGTGGAAGACATCGCCCTCGACCAGCCAGGTGGGATCGGCAATGACCCGGGGCTCACCGTGGTGCAGGATGATCTTTCGGTTCGGCGGGTAAAAAGCGACCTGCGCCTGCAGGTACCTATTCGCCAAGCCGAGCCTGCGGGCAGGAACTTCGAGCGGACATTGCGCAACATCGGCAGCTTTACCATCGATAGCCACGACAACGTGCTGCAACTGATCCATCGCAGCAACGGCGGACAACTGCAATACACGCTGATCCTGGAGGAAGGATCCCGTTTCTACATCGACAAGCCGAACTGGCCCTGGATCAGCGGCCGTCGTCTGCGCGACCTGCAGGAACTGCGTACCGTCCTGACCAGCAGGGGGCTGCGCTACGTGTGGATCTGATGCGAGGCCGTTACGGTCAGAGGCCTTAAGTACAGAAGCCCGCTATTACGCGGGCTTCTGTGCATTTATCGCTGGTTGTGTCCGCGCGGGATCATTCCCACTCGATCGTCGCCGGCGGCTTGCTCGACACGTCGTAGGTCACCCGCGAGATACCTTCGATCTCGTTGATGATACGGCCGCTCACAGTCTCCAGCAGCTCGTACGGCAGGTGCGCCCAGCGAGCGGTCATGAAGTCCACGGTCTCGACGGCGCGCAGCGCGACGACCCAGGCGTAGCGACGGCCATCGCCGACCACGCCGACCGATTTGACCGGCTGGAATACCACGAACGCCTGGCTGGTCTTGTGGTACCAGTCGGCCTTGCGCAGTTCTTCGATGAAGATGTGGTCCGCACGACGCAGGAGGTCGGCGTACTCTTTCTTCACTTCACCGAGGATGCGCACGCCCAGGCCAGGGCCCGGGAACGGGTGGCGGTAGACCATGTCGTACGGCAGGCCCAATTCCAGGCCGATCTTGCGCACTTCGTCCTTGAACAGTTCACGCAGCGGCTCGACCAGCTTGAGGTTCATTTCCTCCGGCAGGCCACCGACGTTGTGGTGCGACTTGATCACGTGGGCCTTGCCGCTCTTGGCGCCAGCCGACTCGATCACGTCCGGGTAGATGGTGCCTTGGGCGAGGAACTGGATGTTCTCGAGCTTGCTGGCTTCGGCATCGAATACGTCGATGAAGGTGCGGCCGATGATCTTGCGCTTCTTCTCCGGATCGGCTTCGCCTTCCAGGTTGCCCAGGAACTGTGCTTCGGCATCGGCACGGATCACCTTGACGCCCATGTTCTCCTTGAACATGGCCATCACCTGGTCGCCTTCGTGCAGACGCAGCAGGCCGTTGTCGACGAATACGCAGGTCAGCTGATCGCCGATGGCGCGGTGCAGCAGCGCGGCAACCACCGAGCTGTCGACGCCGCCAGACAGGCCCAGCAGGACGTTGGCCGAACCGACTTGCTCACGCACCTGGGCGATGGCGTCTTCGACGATGTTCGATGGGGTCCACAGGGCTTCGCAGCCGCAGATGTCCTGGATGAAGCGCGAGAGGATGCGACCGCCCTGCTTGGTGTGGGTCACTTCCGGGTGGAACTGCACGCCGTAGTAGCCGCGGGCATCGTCGAACATGCCGGCGATCGGGCAGCTCGGGGTGCTGGCCAGCACGTGGAAGTCGCCCGGCATCTGGGTGACCTTGTCGCCGTGGCTCATCCACACGTCCAGGCCCAGCACGCCGTCAGCGTCGATATGATCTTCGATGCCGTCGAGCAGGCGGCTCTTGCCGACCACGTCGACGCGGGCGTAGCCGAACTCGCGCAGCTCGGAACCTTCGACCTTGCCGCCCAGTTGCTCGGCCATGGTCTGCATGCCGTAGCAGATGCCCAGCAGCGGTACGTTCAGGTCGAACACGGCCTGCGGCGCACGCGGGCTGTTGGCTTCGTGGACCGACTCGGGGCCACCGGCCAGGATGATGCCGCGCGGGTTGAAGGCGCGGATCGCTTCATCGTCCATGTCGAACGGGTGCAGTTCGCAGTAGACGCCGATCTCGCGCA